>JAKISF010000014.1 GCA_021648725.1 Bacteroidales bacterium
CAAAATTGTTTACAACACCCGGGAGCTTGTAAGACCTAATCGGAAAAACATTCGAAAACATCGGCAAAAGAAACCTTATTCTATGAATTACAAAAGGTTATGACAGATTATTAACTAAACGACATTGTTTCATAATTAGTTATTTTTATAGTCCCCAAATTGAATAAGGGTTGTAATATCCCGGATAAAAGTTTTTTTGCAACTTATTTGCTTTTGCTTATGCAATAATAGTTATTTTTTGCCGGAAATAAAAGCTGTTGTTTCCGGTTTTAATTGTGTTACAAGAAAAGTTAATGCTGTGCAGAACGGCTTTGTCTTTTTATTTTATACCTACGCTGAACTGGTATGTGAGGTTTGTTTTGTTTCCGTAGGTATTTAAACTCTAATACTTTATTGATAAGTATATACTGTTTGATATTCGTCCATATTATCGCTTAACAATTCAAGTTTTAATTCTTCTTCCGTTAATTTTAGAATAAGATATTCTGAAATAATGTTATCGTAAGAGATGTAAATTTTTGTTTTGTTTTCTTTGAACTCCCAATGAGAAATTAAAGAATCGTTTAAACAAGCATCTTTTTGAAAATAACTTGAATCTTCGTTAAATTTATAACTTGACTGAAAGGCACAATCTTGCCATGCATCTGAAATACTTGACTCAAGTCCGCTTTTATTAATAAGAACCGCTTTAACAACGTGCCGTGTTTTTGTCGTAAGCAAATCGGTGTTAATACTTTCCGCTTCCGGTTTAATTTGACCTTTTTTGCAAGAAAAAGTAATTACCGATAAAACCATAAGCGTAATCAGAAATTGTTTTTTCATTGTTTTTTATTTTTATAGTTAAAATTATAGGATAAGCCGACTGATATATGTAGTTTTGAGTATTCAACAGTTTCAAAATAATCTGTACCTATAAGTATCATTTTATCTTTATCGGGGAACATTCCTGCTATTTGAAATTCTGTTTTAAGATTTTTTCCGAGTTTTAAAAATATACCGGGTTCAAAAGAAAAAAAATTAAAATTATATATAAAAGTTTCACCGGAATAATATGTTTTTGGGATTTTATAGTTATTATGATAAATTTTAATATACGAACCGATATTCATTTTTTTACCTGATGTAGAAAAAACAAAATTAAAATTCGGGCTGTAATATTTCCCGTCATTATAATGACTTTTAGAGTTTCCTGTTTTTACACCGGTATAAATTTCATAAATAAATTTGTTATTTATTTTATTGAAATATCCTGCCGAAATTTCAAAACTTGAATTGTAAGCCAGCGAAGGAATTTCAAAAAACCAGTCTATAAAACCAAAATCATCACTCCCTAAACCTGTTATGTAATTATATGTAAATCGTGCATCTGCTTTAAAAGCAATGTTTTTAAAAGGTGCATAGGCAACAGCAGTTTGAAAACTATTTGTACTTAAAGATATTTTTGCTTTTAAATCTTTTTTTTGTTGCATTAAAGGCACAAAACTTCCTGAAGGCATATATTGAGTTGCACAAGCCGAAAACATGAAGAAAAATATGACCGAAAATAAATATCTCATAACAAACTATTTTTGAATGATTATTTTTTTTGCAGAGGTTGAAAAATCAGATGTTAGTTTCAACCTTATACCGAAACCTGTATTTCAAAACCTTCATTTTTAACTTTTTCGGCTATTTCGTATAATTTTTCAGGAGAAACTTTTTTTAAATTTTCGGAAGGCGTATCTCTGTCTATTGTATAAATCATTACCTGTTTAGGTTTTATTTCTTTTAAAAGTTTTATCCATGCCTCAACTTCTTTGTTGTTTGTATTATCGGCAGATTTGCCTTTGTAAGTTCCTGACAAAAACATGGTTTGTATAATTAAATTGCCTTTGAAAGCTTTTAAATTTCCAACTAATTTTTTAACCGTAAATTCGGCAGGAGGGTTATTCATAAACTTTACGGTTTCGTCAAAAGCGGAATCTAATTTTAAAATGTTGTCATCAACTTTTTGAAGTGCGTTAAAAACAGATTTTTTTTGAATTAAAGTTGCATTTGACAGTACTGCGATTCTTGCTTTAGGGAAATATTTATTTCGAGTTATTATTGTGTCGCCGATAATCCCTTCAAAATCAGGATGTATTGTAGGCTCACCGTTTCCTGCAAAAGTTATTACATCAGGCGAATTGTTATTTTTTTTCATTTCAGAAAGAACATTTTCTAATTTTTCTTTTACATCTTTTCTGTCGTGAAATCTTTTTCCTTTAAATTTTTCTTTATGTGTTCTTCCGCATTCGCAATAAATACAATCGAAATTGCAGTATTTATAATCAAGCGGTAAAAGGTTAATACCGAGAGATACACCAAGGCGGCGACTTTTTACGGGACCGAATATAGTTTCGTCAAATAAAAATACAGGCATCTTTTTTTTCGCCAAAAGTAAAAACATTTATATAAAAAAAAAGAGATACAATTTAATGTACCTCCTTTTTTCGACATAATAAGTTATAAGTAGTTTTAAAATGTTGCCTATGAAATATAATATTAGTTTGTTGTTAGTACAAATGTATGACAAAAACTGTTTTTATAACAATTTTTCAATGCTCACTTGATGAAAGAGCATTAATTTTTGACGAGTAATAATATATAGCTGATTAAATTTTTACTTTCCGGGGAAATTTGCTTTCCGTTTATTCATAAAGGCATCGGTTCCTTCTTTGAAATCTTCGGTTCCGAAACATTTTCCGAATTCTTCGATTTCGGTTTTAAAACCGTCAACACCGGCGGTAAAATAGGCATCAATGCAGGCAATTACTCCGGCAACTGCTACGGGTGATTGTTTCATTATTGTTTTCAGAAGTTCTTCGGTTTTTTCAATTAGTTCATTCTGCGGGAAAACGTAATTTACAAGTCCGAGTTTAAGTGCTTCGTCGGCTTTAATCATTGCTCCCGTCATAAGAAGTTCCGTAGCTTTTCCTTTTCCGATAAGTTGTGTAAGTCGTTGTGTCCCGGCATATCCGGGTGTAACACCGAGGCTGACTTCCGGCTGACCGAAACGTGCATTGTCGGATGCTGTTCTGATGTGGCAAGCCATTGCAAGTTCCAGACCTCCGCCGAGGGCAAATCCGTTTACGGCTGCAATAACAGGTTTTTTGAATGTTTCGATTATTTTGAAAATTCGTTGTCCGTTTGCCGAAAGTTCTTTACCTTCTTCAACGGAAAAGTTTGCAAATTCTTTAATATCGGCACCTGCGGCAAATGCTTTTTCTCCGGAACCGGTTATAAGAATGCTTTTTACTTCGTTTTTTGTTGCAATTTCGGTAAAAATGCTTTCTAATTCGGCAAAAACTGCTTTGTTAAGAGCATTTAGTTGTTTGGGACGGTTTAAGGTAATTGTTAAAATTCCGTCTTTAACTTCGGTTTGAATATTTTCGTAGTTCATTTTATTTGGTTTTTTAGTTTGTAAAGTTAAAAAGTTTAAAGTTATTATCAAATTACCATCAAATTACAACCTCTTACATCAGAATTGTCAAATCTTCCGAGAACTTCAAAACTGTTGTCTTTGTGAATTTTACCCAAATCTTTTGTTTCGATAAAAGAGCAGGAATAAATATTTGCCAAATCAATGATATTTATGCCTCCGGATTTTCCTTGCGGAAGCAAATCGAAAGGGTCATTTGTATCTCTTATCAAAATTTTCATCCAAGGCGGAGTAATATATTTATTTTCTTGTTTTGCATAGGCTTGCGACAGAAGTTCTGTCATACCGTATTCGGAATGTATTTGTTTTAAGCCGGTTGCATTTTTAATTATGCGGTGTAATTCTTCCCTTACGATTTCTTTTTTACGCCCTTTCATACCTCCGGTTTCGATAATTGTTGTGTTTTTTAAAGAAATTTTAAATTTCTCAAAGAAATCTAAAAGGGCAAAACTTACACCGAATAAAATTGTTTTTTGTTTGCGGTTTTCAAGTTCCGAAAGTTTTTCAAAAAGTTCTTCATGGTTGTATAAATAGTATTCATTACCTTTTTTGTTGCTTATTTGCATTAATTTTTCGACCATATATATTAGTGAAGAGTCGTTTCTTTCGGAATATGACGGAAGTAATGCCAAAAAAGTGTATTGTTCGGGGTTTCCGTAAAAAAGTTCAAAGGTTTTTATAAAACTTTCTTCGTAAATTTTTAAGTCGGGAATATGGTGTTCGCTTGTTGACATTCCGGTAGTTCCGCTGCTGCGAAATGTTGTTTGAATTTCTCTCTCGGAAGAAATAATTTTATGTGTTTTGAAAAAATCAATCGGCAAAAAAGGAATATCTTTATAGTGCTTTATTTGTGAAATATTTATATTAAGTTTTTTTATGTAACTTCTGTAAACACCATCGGCTCCAAGCTGATATTCAAACACTTCCAGAGCCGCTGCGTTAAATTGCTCTTCATTTTTAATACTAAAAATGTTCTTTGCCGTAATATTTTTATTTTGCATTTTCATGAAAATATAAAAACCTGCCGAATGAGGTTTAAAAGTATTTAAAAATATTATTCCGTTAATAAATTGTAAGCTCCTTTTTCTAAAAATATAGCAGCGGTATCGTTTAACATAACTTCGGTAAAACCGTTATACGTTTGCCCGGGTTTAATGTTTTTCTTTGCAAAATAATAATTATCGGCATCCTTTTCTTCAAGTTTCAAAATATAAGTTTCTGTTTCGGAATAAACAATTGCATTTTCCGGAAGGGCGTATTTTTTAAATTCCGAGGAAATTACATCAACATTCATAAACATATTTTCGGCTAAATTTTCGGAAGTTTCTGTGTCTGTTTCAGCATAACAGGTTACGGTTTTTGTTTCGTTATTAACAGACTTTCCGATTGCTTTAATTTTACCTTCATATTTTAAATTTTCATTATCAGGCATGAAAAATATTATTCCCTGCCCGGTTTTTATTTTAGAAATATCCTTTTCAAAAACAAAAAATTCCAGTTGCAAAGATTTAATATTTATAACTTCAAACAAATTATCGCCGGCATTTACCGATTGTCCGATAAGGCAATTATGATTACTGATATATCCGTTTATGGGTGAGGTTAAATAAATTTCAGAATATATATTTCCGTTTAGAATTTTGCCGGGGCTAAGTTTCATCATCAAGATTTTTTGTTTTAGGCCGTTATAAGTTCCCAAAGTACCGAGATATTCACTTTTTGCTGTTTCAAACTCTTTGTCGGATAAAACTTTATTTTCGTGCAATTCTTTTTTTCGTAAATAATTTTGCTTTAAATTATCGAGTTTTGCAGCAACTTCTGAAAATTCTTGCTGTAAAGATACAATTCCCATACCGGTAATTGAACATAATTTTTGTCCTTTTACAACTTTCTGCTCCGGGGCAACAAAAACTTTTTTGACGATTCCGGGAAATAAAGAATTAATCAGAGCTTTGCCTTTCGGTTTTGTAGAAATTTTTCCGGTTGTTCTTATTTTCTCCTTAAATATTTTCAACCTTATTTTTCCGGTTTGCATTGCCGATCTTTCAAATTGTTTTTGACTTACAACAATCAGATTATTAGTTTGCTTTGTGCTTATTTCTTCTGTGTTTTCATTTTTATCCTGCGAACAACTTTGAAACATGATTGTGCCTGCTAATACGAGGATAAATATTGTTATTTTGTTCATTACTAAAGAGTTTTAAAAAGTTAAATAGTTAAGTTCCAGAACAGCATCAGAATATTCTTTAAGATTTTTGAGGTATTCGTATTTAATGTTTAGTGCATTTTCGACACTGAAAATAAACTTAAAATAGTCAATATCACCGTTTTCGTAGCTCATTTGTGCAGATTTTAAAATTTCGGAAGACAGTTTTTTTCCGACATTTTCATAATAATCAATTTTTGACCGTAGTTTTGAAATTTCCGCTTTCAGCAACGATATTTTATTTTCGACTTTTATTTTTACAATTTGTTTTTCTTCTAAAGAAATATTTAAATTTATTTTTGCAGCTTTAAGTTTCGATTTTTGTGCTCCGAAAAACAGCGGAACAGATATACCTGCCTGATAACCGATATAATTTTCAGCACCGGGATAAGTGTTATTTCCGTTAAAAAGTCCGATTGTTACCGAAGGTAAGAAATTACTTTTTTCGGTTTTAATTACGGATTTTTTCAATTCTGAATTTTTATCAAATAATTTAATATAAATGTTAGAATCTGATATTACAAAATTAGATTCGGGAGGTATTAAATCAATATCCGGAAAACTAAAATCAAAATCAGTTTGCAATAATGTTTTTATTCTGTCGTAAGTTGTTTCGATGTCTTTTTCAATATTCTCTTTTCTAATTTTCAGCATATCAGCTTTTGCCTTTGCATTAAGGTACGATAACGAATTTGTTTCGCCTGTTCTGTATCTTAGCTCTGATGCCGTTATAAAATCTTTGTAAAGACTGTCGATTTTCAATATCAGCTTTTTGCTGTTTTGCAGGTATATAATTTTATAATACAATAATGAAATATCTTTTTTGACCTTCATTATTTTTATATCATATTTGGTTTCCGCAATTTCCTTTCTGATTTTTTGCGATTTTTTTTCGGAAATATATATCGTAGGGAATTTGAAACTTTGTTCTACTCCGAAAATATTCAAAGGATGGTTATTTTCGGCAATATTATTTTCATCAAATTCATAATAAATATCTGTTTTTTCAATGTCAAATGCCGAACGGATTAAAGCATTTTCTCTGTCAACTGTCAGTTTTGATTGTTTTATTTCCGGATTATTTTTAAGTGCAATTTCAACGGCTTTTTCAAGTGTTATTTGTTTTTTTGATGTTTGTGCCTGCAAAGTTGCGGGAACTAATAAAAATATTCCGATAAAGAAAAACAGTTTTTTAAATTTCATCTTCTTTTTTAATTTTTCAGGTTCTTCAAAAATAGCATAAAGCAGGGGTAATGCGATCATAGTCAGCAGAGTAGAGGTAACAAGCCCGCCAATTACAACGGTAGCCAATGGTCTTTGCACTTCTGCTCCGGCAGATGAAGAAATTGCCATAGGCAAAAATCCCAAAGCTGCTGCAGAAGCTGTTAAAAGCACGGCTCTTAAACGGTCTTGCGTTCCTTTAAATATAAGTTCTCTTATTGTATATTTGCCTTCTTTTTTCAACTCTTTAAAGTGTTCGAGCAGAACTATTCCGTTGAGTACAGCAATACCGAAGAGAGCAATAAACCCTATTCCTGCCGAAACACTGAACGGCATTCCTCTTATCCACAAAAATGTAACACCTCCTACGGCAGATAAAGGAACAGCAGTGTATATAAGCAATACATCTTTAATTGATTTAAAAGCGAAGTGTAAAAATATGAAAATCAAAAGCAATGCAATCGGGACAACAATGAACAAACGGCGTGTTGCATTTTGTAAATTCTCAAATTGTCCGCCGTATGTAACGTAATATCCTGCTTTGAGCTTAAGATTTTTATCTATTTCTACCTGAATATCCTCAACCACCGATTGTAAATCTCGGTTTCTTACATTAATGCTTACAACAACCCTACGATGCGTATTATCGCGAGATATTTTTGCCGGTCCGTAAGTATAAAACACATCTGCAACTTCGCTTAAACGTATCAGTTTACCATCGGAAGTTCTCAATGGCATATTTTTTATGTTTTCAATGTTCTTCCTGAAATAATTATTATAACGCAAAACCAAATCAAAACGTTTTTCTCCTTCAAATACACTTCCTGCAATATTTCCTGCAAAGGCAGTAGTTAAAGTATTATTAATTTCTTTAATATTCATTCCGAAGCGAGCAATTTTTTGAGTTTTATATGTTATTCCGATTTGCGGAAGTCCCGCAGTTTTTTCGATGATAATATCGGCAGCACCCTGTACCTCTTCTATTAGCTTTTTTATTTCAATTGCTTTTTTATTCAGGTAATCTAAATCTTCACCGTAAATTTTCACGGCAATATCGGCACGTACGCCTGTAATCAGTTCATTAAAACGCATTTCTATCGGTTGCGTAAATTCATATTCAATACCCGGAAATACAGATAATGTTTCTTTAATTTTATCAGCAAGTTCTTCTTTGGTATCGGCATTTACCCATTCGTTTTTCGGTTTAAGCCTGATAATCATATCTGTTTCTTCCATTGACATAGGGTCGGTAGGAACTTCCGCTGCACCTATTCGACAAACTATTTGGTCAATTTCGGAAAATTTTGCCATAAGTTCTTTTTCCATTTCTGTCATCATTTTCACGGTTTCGGATAAAGAAGTACCGGTTTTCAGTACGGGTTGAATAACAAAATCTCCTTCGTCAAGCGTGGGAATAAATTCTCCGCCCATTCTTGTAAAAATAATGCCTGTGAAAATTAATGAAGCTAATGCCGCTCCGAGTACGATTTTTTTATGAGAATATGACCATTTTAAGACAGGCTTATATGATTTAGTTATAATATTCATTAAAATAACCGACGGATTTCGCTTTGAAAGTTTTTTAGGTTTTAAAAATAAACTTGAAGCAACAGGCAACCATGTAAAACCAAATATCATGGCTCCGATTATTGCAAAACTGAATGTTAATGCCATCGGCCTGAACATTTTTCCTTCAACTCCTGTTAAAGATAATATAGGAACTAAGATTATTAAGATTATTACTTGTCCGAAAACAGCAGAGCTCATCATTTTGCCGGCTCCTTCGGCTGTTATTTTGTCGTATAAGCTTTTGCGTTCCTCTTTGGGAGTGTTTTTAATTTTATCTCTGTTCAAGATTAGACTAAACATTATAAACTCAACCAGAATTACGGCTCCGTCAATGATTATACCGAAGTCTAATGCTCCGAGGCTCATTAGGTTAGCGTCAATTCCGAAAATATACATCAATGAGATAGTAAACAACAGAGCCAAAGGAATGATTGAGGCAATTATCAATGCCGAACGAGCATCACCGAGCAATAACATAACTACAAAGATTACTATAATACTTCCGAGCAAAAGATTTTCAACTATTGTAAAACTTGTTTTTGCAAGCAATTCACTTCTGTCTAAAATTGGATTTATGTAAACACCTTCGGGCAATATTTTTTGAAGTTCATCTATTTTTTTATGAACTGCATTTATTACGTCCTGGGAATTTGCTCCTTTAAGCATCATAATTTGCCCCAAAACTTTTTCGCCTTCGCCGTTTGCTGTTATTGCCCCGAACCGATTGGCATAACCCGTTTTCACTTCAGCAATATCTTTTATTAAAATAGGTTTCTTGCTGTTTTTTTTAACAACAATAAGTTTTATGTCTTCTATATCTTTAAGTAAGCCGTTTCCTCGAATAAAGAAGCTTCTGTTACCTTTTTCGATGTATGCACCGCCTGCAATGGAGTTGCTGTTCTCTAAGGCGTTAAAAACTTCGGCTAAACTGATGTTATAATTAAAGAGTTTTTGAGGATTAACGGAAACTTCGAATTGTTTCAGATATCCGCCCCAAGAATTAATTTCGACAACACCGGGAATACCTGACAAATTTCTTTTTACTAACCAATCTTGGATAGTTCTGAGCTTCATTGCATCGTACTTGTCTTCGTAGCCGGGTTTTACATCCAAAGTATATTGATAAATTTCGCCTAAACCGGTTGTAATCGGCCCGAGAGTAGGCATTCCGAAATCTTCAGGGATATTTTCTTTTGCCGCTTTTATTTTTTCCTCTATAAGTTGACGTGGCAGATATGTTCCCATAGATTCATCAAAAACAATAGTAACAACCGACAAACCAAATTTAGAAACCGACCTTATTTCTTGAACACCCGGTAAATTTGCCATTTCAAGTTCAATAGGGTATGTTATAAATTGCTCTATATCCTGTGTTGATAAATTGGTTGACACCGTAATTACCTGAACTTGATTATTTGTTATGTCGGGAACAGCTCCGACAGGTATCCGTGACAGTGCAAAAATACCGAAAGCTGTGACCGTTGCCGTGAAAAGAAAAATAATTAACTTATACTTTATGCTGAAACTGATAATTGACTTTATCATTAGAGTTTTAAAAAAGAGTTCTTAGATTAAAATATGTAATAGATAATAATTTGCAAATAAATTTAATCAGGGAAGTTGAATTATGCTTCCCTGATTCATAATCTTTTAAATTTAATTATTAATAATTTGTTTCTTTAATTTCAAAATAAGATTGCGGGTGCAAACATGCAGGACACAGTTTCGGAGCTTTTTCGCCTTCGTGTACATAACCGCAGTTTCTGCATTTCCAATAAATTTTATTGTTTCTTTCAAATACTTTTCCTGCTTCCAGGTTATTGTATAGTGTTCTGTATCTTTCTTCGTGTTCTTTTTCAACTTTTGCAATCATTCTGAAAGCCACGGCAACTTCTTTGAAACCTTCTTCATCTGCTATTTTTGCAAATTCGGGGTAAAGTTCTGTCCATTCTTCATTTTCGCCGTCTGCTGCTGCTTTTAAATTTTCTAATGTAGTTCCTATTTTTCCTGCAGGATACATTGCCGTAATTTCAACAGCACCGCCTTCCAAAAATTTAAAAAAGCGTTTTGCATGTGCTTTTTCATTTATTGCGGTTTCATCAAATAAAGCTGCAATTTGTTCCAAACCTTCCTTTTTTGCTTGTTTTGCAAAATAATCGTAACGCATTCTAGCTTGCGATTCTCCGGCAAATGCTTTTAATAAATTTTGTTCTGTTTTTGTTCCTTTAATACTGTTCATAATGATTAATTTTTAATTAATAAGATTTGTTTATATTTCAGAAAATTCCTCTTTACCTACTCCGCAGGTCGGACAAGTCCAGTTGTCGGGTAAGTCTTCGAATTTTATTTTTTCGATATTATTGTCGTATATATGCCCGCATACATTGCATTTATAAATTTTACCTTCGGATTTTTGTTTTTTTTCTTTTTTGATATACGAAGGTGCATTTTTTGGTGTAAAGCCTTTTTTTATTTTTCTGTAATAATCATAGGTTAAAGGTTGTCCTTCGGCAATCAGTTGAGCATCAACCAACTCGCCTATAAATAATATGTGTGTTCCCAGATTAATTTCATCGGTTAATTTGAATTCCATGTATGCAATACTGTCATTGATAACAATCGGAACACTTGTTTTTCCGAATCTGACATCAAAATTTTCAAATTTATTGATTTTTCTTCCGGTTCTAAAACCGAAATTACCAATTGTTTCGGCTTTTGCATTTTGATTTAAAATTGAAACCGAAAATGTTTTAAACTTTTTAATAAACTCGCTTGTAAAATTTTTCTTATTACAACTTACTGCAAACAATGGCGGTTCGGAGGTAATTTGAAAAACGGTATTGGCAATATAAGCATTGCCCTCTTTTTTACTTCCTGAACTTACAATGTAAAGCCCGTAAGAAATATTATATAATGCTTCAACATTCATATTTTTTTAAATTTAAGAGTTTTTTATTATGCATTCTTTACAAATTCCTTTTATCATAACATCTGTTTTGTTTAAAACAAAATCATCCAAACCGGAAAATTTTAAATCGTTGTAATTGTAGTCAAAGTCGAAAATTTTACCGCAACTTTCACACTTAAAATGACCGTGAATATGTTTTTGTGCATCATATCTTATTTCACTTTCTTCGATATTCACATTTATAATAAGATTCCGGTTTTCAAATAGTTTTAATGTGTTATAAACGGTTGTTTTTGATAATGTAGGAATTTCTTTTGATAATTTCTTATAAATAATGTCAACCGTAGGATGAATATTATTGTTTACTAAAAACTCATATATTTTCATTCTTTGATACGACGGTTTTATACCTGCTTTAAGTAATTCATTATTTATATTTTGTACTCTCTCCATATTTGTAATTATTACAACTCTAAAAACGTTACAAATTTACAATAAATAATTTAATAATGCAAGAAAGTCCGGAATATCTTTTATGTTACAATAGATGTGTCTAAATGTCAGGCAAATAGGAGTTGTGTGAGGTTTTGGATTATAACTCTACAACTTCCGATATCTTTTGCCTTGAAGTTAATTTTATATCGTATTTACCGTTAAGCCCGGAAAAAACCTCCGATACAGTTTCATGAGTGTTATTTGCCGCTGAAATATGTGACAATAAAATTGCTTTCAATTTGGGAGATGCATAATTTTTAACCAATTCCAAAGCTTGAATATTAGACAAATGTCCATCATAAGAACTTACTCTTTGTTTTAAATGATATGGATATAATCCGTTTTGCAGCATATCTTCGTCATAATTTGATTCAAGAAAAACTGCATCGCATTTTGAGAATTCGGTTTGTAAAATTTCGTCAACTTTCCCTATATCGGTCATTACTCCGATGTTTTTATTATCAATTTCTATTCTGAAACTGCACGGATCTATTGCATCATGATTTTTTTTAAAAGAATATACTTTTATGTTACCAATAATATGAGGTGTACCTGGTTCAAAAAATATGAAATTTTGTGCTTTGTTTTTATTATAGCTTTTATGAAATGTTTTTTTTGTGTAATAAACAGGTATTCCGAGTTTATTACTTGTTGAGCGTGCACCTTGGATATGGTCTGTGTGCTCATGACTTATAAAAATTGCTTTTATTTTATTCTTATCTAAACCGGCATCATCAAGCCTTTCAATCAACCTCTTATAATAAATACCGGCATCTATTAGTACTGCGTTTTCTTCGTTCCCGATATAATAACAATTTCCGTTGCTTCCGGAAGCTAATGCACAAATTTCAATCATATTTTTAATTTGTTGCAAAGAAATATATTCTATTTGAAAATGTTGCATATTATTTCAAATATTAAAATTCATTATAATAAGTTTTTTTATATATTTGCAAACTCAAAATTTTGAACTAAAAAAAATTAATCATTCAAAAATGGCAACATTACAGAAAATCAGAAACAAAGGACCATTAATTGCTATAGTTATAGGTATTGCATTATTAGCGTTTTTATTAGGGGATGTAAATAAAATATTTTCATCGGGAAACGACATGAGTATTGCCGAAATAAACGGAACTGAGGTATCTCTTCAAGAGTATCAAGCCAGATATAATAACTACGAACAAGGTTTAAAATTATTAACAGGACAAACCTCTTTAACTACCGAAAATCAAAAATATGTTGAAAGTCAAGTATGGGATAAAATCGTAAAAAATTATGCTTTATCAGATACTTATGAAGAACTCGGTATTGATGTCAGCGGTATGGAACTGGCAAAAATTATAAGCGGTGAAAATATTCAAAACGGTCTTGATCCTTTAACAAGACAAGTTTTTTCTGACCAAAACGGTAATTTTAACGCACAAAATGCTGTCAACTTCTTTTCAAATGCAAGTGAAACAGAAGACGGAGCCGGTGTTGCAAGATTCTTAGAGGAAGAAATGAAAGACAACCGAAAATATACAAAATATATGTCCCTTATTTCAAAAGGTATTAATATTACAGGTTTTGAAGCTAAACAATTATACAGAGAACGTACTGAACTTGTTGATTTTGATTATGCAGTTAAAAGATATAATACAGTTGCCGACAGCACCATAAATGTAAGTGATACAGAACTTGAGGCATATTATAAAGAACATAAAGAAGAATACGAACAAGAACATACCAGAGACATTGCTTATATAACATTCAATGTTGTTCCTTCCGAAGAAGATAAAAAAGTAACAAGAGAAGAACTTGAGTATTATAAAAATGAGTTCGCAGAAATAAGCATAGATTCAACGCAAGAAGAATTAATTAATTATGTTAATGCAAACTCTGAAACTAAATTTTCATACCCACATTTATCATTTGAAGAACTGAATGATTCCGCACTATTTTATGCAAGTTCCGATACAGTTTTCGGTCTTGTGTTTGAGAATGGTGCTTATACCATGAAAAGAGTTTTCGACAGGGTAAATACACCCGACTCAATAGAAGCACGACATATATTAATTCAAGTTGACGGACAAGTTATTAAAGATATTGACAGAGCAAAAGAAATAGCCGACAGTTTGATGACTTTAATAAAAAGCGGTTCTGATTTTGCCCAAATTGCAAAAGATAATTCTGCTTATCAAGTTTCTGCACAAAAAGGCGGCGATTTAGGTATGTTTACGGAAGATATGATTCTTAATCAGTTAGGTTTAGAATTCAGCGACGAAGTTTTTAAGTCTAAAGTAGGAGAACTTAAAATTATTGAAACAGGGTACGGAGTTCATATTACAGAAATAACAGGACTGGGTGGAGACAAAAAGGAAAGAGTAAGATTAGCAGTTGTTTCACAAATTGTAAGACCCGGAAATAATACCGTAAGTGACGCATTTTCAACAGCGAGAGATTTTTCGGTAAATTCTGATAACAACATCGAAAAATTTGATGAGCTTGTTGAAAAAAACGGATATATTAAACGTATTTTAAATGATGTAAATTATGAAACTGAAGTTATTGCAGGAATTGAGAATCCAAGCTCTATTATAAACTGGATATTCAAAGACGATACAGAAAAAGAATCTGTATCTCAGGCTTTTCAAGACGGAGATATGTTTATTGTAGCAATTGTTACAGAAATAAGAGAAGAGGGAATTGCTCCTTTAGAACAAATTAAAGATGAAATTACGGCTAAAGTTGTTAAAGAGAAAAAAGCGGAACAATTTGTAAAAGAAATGACAGGAGAAACAAATCTTGTTAAAACAGCAAAGAACATTAGTTTTTCTTCTGCCAGATTAAATGATGACGGAATTGAATATAAAGTAATTGCGACAGCAGTTTATTCTGAGAAAGACAAAGTTACAAATCCAATTATCGGAGAAAACGGAGTTTATGTTTTAAAAGTAGTTTCAAAAACAGGTATTGAAAACCTTGATGAAATCGATGTTACAAACGATAAATTAAACTCTCAAAGAAGAATTGATTTCAGAATTTCTCGTGAAGCTTTTGAAGCAATAAAAGAAGCTGCTGAACTTACAGATAATAGATATAAATTTATATAAATATAATTTATGATAAAAAAAGAGATGTTAAAAAAACATCTCTTTTTTTATTCCTCATCTTCCTTTTTTATATGATACTTAACTTCCGAATAATAATCATCACTAAGGTCTGGGGCAGAAAACTCAGATAAATCATCATTTGTTTCAGGCTCAACAATATATTCTTCAGGTATTTTTTTAGCAAAGGCTAATGTTAAAATAAAGCCTGTTACCGCACCGAACAAATGTCCTTCCCAAGAAATCTCCGGTTTAATGGGTAAGATTCCCCAAACCATGCTTCCGTATATAAAAACAACGATTAAAGAAACGGCACTTAAAGCACGGTTTTTATGAATAATCCCTGAAAAAAAGAGAAAAGATGCAAGTCCGTATATAATCCCGCTTGCTCCTATATGATATGCTGAGCGTGCAGCTAACCACACCCAAAATCCGGAGAAAAAATAAATTAAAAGAAAAACTTTAAGAGCATATTCTCTGTAAAAATAAAACAACGCTGTTCCGAGAAATAAAAAAGGAAAAGTATTTGAAAACAAATGGTCAAAATCTCCGTGAATAAAAGGTGCAAACAATATACCCGTTAAATTTTCAAATTTTAACGGAAATATGCCGTATTTATACAAATGTAAATTCAACGAATATTCAATTATTTTAACACTCCACATAATAAGTAAGAAAAATACCGGAAGTATTAAGCTGAATCTTAATCTTTTTTTCTCGCTTTTATTCATTAATTTTACCTTTATGCAAAAATATTAATAATCCAAGTTGAAAACAACAATTATAATATGAAGTTTGAAATACTGACGAAAGATACAAAAACAAAAGCAAAAACAGGAAAAATATATACTGCACACGGCATAATCGAAACTCCTATTTTTATGCCCGTAGGAACTGTCGGCTCCGTTAAAAGTGTTCATCAAAGAGAGTTAGACGAAGATATTAAAGCTCAAATAATTCTCGGAAATACATATCATTTATATTTAAGACCCGGAACAGAAACTTTAGAAAAAGCAGGAGGGTTACATAAATTTATGAATTGGAACAAACCTATATTAACAGACAGCGGAGGTTATCAAGTTTTTTCTTTATCAGATATAAGAAAAATTAAAGAAGAGGGAGTAACGTTTCGTTCTCATATTGACGGCTCAAAACACCTGTTTACACCTGAGAATGTGGTTGATACAGAAAGAAGCATCGGTGCGGATATTATTATGGCATTAGATGAATGTCCTCCTTACCCTTCTGATTATAAATATGCAAAAGATTCAATGAATTTAACACACAGGTGGTTAAAAAGAGGCATTAAGAGATTTGACGAAACAGAAAGTTTATACGGGTACAAACAAGCATATTTTCCTATTGTACAAGGAAGCACATACAAAGATTTAAGAATACAATCTGCCGAAACCATTGCTTCATTTGAAAGAGAAGGAAATGCAATAGGAGGTTTGTCTGTAGGAGAACCCACAGAAGAAATGTATGAAATGTTAGAAATCGTAAATAATATTCTTCCCGAAGACAAACCGAGGTATCTAATGGGAGTAGGCACACCGGAAAATATATTGGAGGGAATTGCTCTCGGAACTGATATGTTTGATTGTGTTATGCCGACAAGAAACGGAAGAAACGGAATGCTTTTTACTTGGCAGGGCAGAATTAACATAAAAAATAAAAAGTGGGAGCACGATTTTTCTCCAATCGACGAATTCGGCACTTCATTTGTCGATTCTTTTTATTCAAAAGCATATTTAAGGCATTTGATGAAAGTGCAAGAACGTTTAGCTGCACAAATTGCAAGCATTCATAATTTGGCCTTTTATTTAGAATTAGTTCGTATTGCAAGACAAAAAATTAATGATGGAACATTTGCAGATTGGAAAAATAAAATGGTTAAACAACTTGCTCAAAGGTTATAATTAAAATATTTTCAATTAAGAAATATGCGAAAAAGATACATCAGGCTTCTGGCAATAATTATGACAGCTACCGTAATACTCCTTATTTTGGTGCAAGCTGCATGGATTGAAAAAGCCCTGATTATTGAGGAACAAGAATTCAGAGAAAGCGTAAATAAAGCATTATTTGAAGTTGTTAAATTAACAGAAGAAAGAGAAGCAATTTTGCAAATTTCCGAATCATCAGTTCCTTTCAGCAAAGACAGCACCGAAACACCCGGCAGTTTTTTATTTGAAGAAAACTTTATTGAAGACAAAAAAGACGAAAGAGATACAACCAAAAAAAAACAAAGCATTTACTATTTACAAGGAGATTCTCTTTATCGGATAGAAGCCGGCACACAAGATTCTCTCGGAAATTATGTTGAATTTACACAAAAAGACTTAAAAGAAAGAATTATAGGAAACATAAGTAAAAAAACTATATTCATACAAAATGTTTTGAACAGGTTAATCGCAGGAGAAACTAAAATTGAAGAAAGACTTGCCGCCGTTCAATTTAAACAAATAATTTCAAAAGTTTTTAAAACCAATAACATTCCGCACCCTTATTATTTCGGTGTCAAAGATGAAAAAAACGAATATAAATTAAAATCACAAAATTTCAGCTTAGATTATGTAAAAGAAACATACGAAATTTTGATTTTCCCAAATGATGTTTTAGCTTCAAAATATTTCTTAGTCGTTTATTTCAAAAACAAAAATAGGATTATTCCGAAAAAGATGCCTCGCGAAATGATTGTTTCGTTTATTATTACATTAATTATTACAATAACTTTTGCATTCATTATTTATCTTATTTTAAAACAACGAAAACTGTCAGAATTAAAGAATGACTTTATAAATAACATGACACACGAGTTGAAAACACCTGTTTCAACAATTTCTCTGGCATCTCAAATGTTAAGTGATGCATCAATTGAAATTGATAAAAAGAAACAAAAGTCTGTTACAAAAATTATTAAAGATGAAAGCAAACGATTAGAATTTCAAATAGAAAAAGTATTACAAATTTCACTATTTGAAAAAGGCAACATTCACTTTAACATACAAGATGTTGACATACACGACATTATAAAGCTTGCTGTTTTAAATACGGATATTAAAGCAAAGAATAAAGGCGGAGAAATTATTTTCAATCTAAAAGCTGAACATTATAACTTTAAAGGAGATAAATTGCACTTAACCAATATCTTATTCAACCTGTTAGATAATGCCGTAAAATATTCAAAAAAAGATGTGCCGCCAAAAATCGAAGTTATAACTTCAAACACCGAAGAAGGAATACAAATAGAAATAAAAGATAACGGAATAGGAATAAGCAAAGAAAGTCAAAGGAAAATTTTTAATAAATTTTTCAGAGTTCCTACCGGAAATGTTCATGATGTTAAAGGCTTCGGCTTAGGATTAAGTTATGTAAAAAGAATAGTTGAAGAACACAAAGGAACAATATCAATAAAAAGCGAAGCCGGTAAGGGTGCAAATTTTGTAATATTTTTTCCGCAAGAATAATTTAAACAAAATAAACATTATTTAACATTTTTTTAGTAATATTATGCATTAAAGACGGTTATCAATAAAGTTTTAAACAAAACTAATAAAAACATGGACAAAATAAAAGTACTGTTAGCCGAAGACGATTTAAACCTCGGTTCTCTTTTAAAACAATACCTCGAAGCAAAAAATTTTGAAACTGATTTATTTTCCGATGGTGAAGAAGCATACAAAGGATACATGAAAAAAGAATTCGATATTTGTATTCTTGACGTAATGATGCCCAAAAAGGACGGTTTTGAACTTGCAAAAAACATAAGATCTTTAAATAAAGATATTCCCGTAATTTTTTTAACGGCAAAAGTTTTAAAAGAGGATGTATTAAAAGGCTTTAAAATAGGTGCCGATGATTATATTACAAAACCCTTTAATATGGAAGAATTACTTTACCGTATTGAAGCCGTATTAAGAAGAGCCGGAAGAGAAATGACTGACAATCGTAAAATATTTACAATAGGGCATATTATTTTTGACTCAAACACACAAACATTACGAACTGACAGCAGTGATAAAAAAACAGCAAAACTTACTTCTAAAGAGTCAGAATTATTAAAACTTCTTTGCAAACACGAAGATACATTAATGCGAAGAGATTATGCTTTAAAAGTAATTTGGAGCGGAGATAACTATTTCAATGCCAGAAGTATGGATGTATATATTACCAAACTGAGAAAACTGTTACAGATAGATCCCAGAGTAAAAATAATCAACAAACACGGTGAAGGTTACAAACTTATTGTTGAAGAAGAATAAAATTAAAAAAATATAATCTGAAATTTTAAATTTAATTAGAATATGTCACAAATAGCTCAAATCAAATCACGTCAAATTTTAGACTCAAGAGGAAACCCTACAATAGAAACCGATGTTATTACAACAAGAGGAGTTTTAGGTAGAGCATCCGTTCCCTCCGGGGCCTCAACAGGAAAATATGAAGCTGTGGAACTTCGCGATAAAGATAAAGGACTGTTCCTCGGCAAAGGTGTTCTCAGGGCTGTTTCAAATGTTAATAAAGTTTTAAACGAAGAACTTAAAGGAGCAAATATTTTCGACCAAAGCGGAATTGATGCCGCTATGATTCAAATTGACGGAACAAAAAACAAATCTAATCTGGGTGCAAATGCAATTCTAAGTGTTTCTCTTGCGGTTGCAAAAGCAGCTGCACATTCTTCCGGGCAATCGCTTTACAGATACATAGGCGGTGTAAATGCAAACACACTTCCTATTCCTATGATGAATATTTTAAACGGCGGTTCTCATGCCGATAACAGCTTGGATATTCAAGAATTTATGATTATGCCGGTCGGCACAAATAATTTTAGTGATGCTTTAAGAATGGGAACAGAAGTATTTCATCATTTAAAAGCTGTATTGAAAAAAGGAAATTTTTCTACAAATGTAGGAGATGAAGGAGGTTTTGCTCCTAATTTAAAATCTCATGACGAAGCTATTGAACTAATTTTAGAAGCTGTTGAAAAAGCAGGATATAAAGCAGGCGAAGATATTGTTTTGGCTCTTGATGCTGCTGCATCTGAATTTTATAACGAAAAAAAGAAAAAATATCATTTCAAATCTATAAAAAAGTATTTATCGTCAGAAGAATTAGTAGATTACTGGGACAAACTCACGGATAAATATCCCATAGCTTCAATAGAAGACGGTTTGCACGAAGACGATTGGGATGCTTGGAAATTATTAACTGAAAAAATCGGAGATAAAATTCAAATCGTGGGTGATGATTTATTTGTTACAAACCCTGAGCGTTTAATTAAAGGAATTAACGAATATGCCGCAAATTCAATTCTTATAAAATTAAATCAAATAGGAACACTTACCGAAACAATTAATACAGTTGACCTTGCAAAAAAAAGCGGTTTTAACACAATTATAAGTCATCGGTCAGGAGAAACGGAAGATACGACTATTGCCGAATTGGCAGTTGCTTTTAATACCGGATTAATAAAAACCGGCTCGGCATCTCGAACTGACAGAATTGCAAAATACAATCAATTACTTAGAATTGAGGAAGCTCTGGGTAATTCTGCAAGATTTGGGATTGTGTAGTTTACTTCGGAGCAACCCGATACAAAAATACCGAAATTATTAAAAAAATAAAGTTAGGAATCCATGCAGCAACAAAAGGCGGTAAGCCTCCTTTTACCGAAAACTGTTCTGTTATTCTCATTAAAAAAATATACATAAAACTTATAAGCAAGCCTATTCCTACTTTTATTCCTGTTCCTCCTTTGCTTTTTCTTGATGCTAAAGATACCCCGATTAATGTAAGAATAAACGTAGAAAACGGAAAAGCAGTTCGTTGATATTTCTCAAGTAAATAAGTATTAATATTTGATTCTCCTCTTAACCTTTTCTCTTCAATATAAGTGTTCAGTTCAAAAAAATCCATTGTTGACTTTTCTGTATCTCTTCTTTTAAAATCTATAGGCGAAATATTTAAGGCTGTATCAATTTCGTTTCCTTTGGTAATTTTCTCTTTATTTTTGCCAATATCTCGGATGTAATAATTAATAGCTGTCCACTTATTTTTAGTACTGTCCCATTTTACCCTTTGGGCAATTAATTTCGATTTTAACTCATTACCTTCAAAATGTTCTATTGAAAATTTATTACCTATATTTGTTGAAGTATTAAAACTTTCCATATACAAAAACACACCCGGGCTTACTTGTTTGTGCATATTACGCTCACTGTTATAATATGTGCCGTTAATATATGTATTTTCAAAATCGAGCCTTACCCGATTTGCCGGAGGAATTACAAAATTGCTCAAAACAAAAGATGCTACAGCTAATACTAATGCAGAGACAAAATACGGATACATCATTCGCTTAAAACTTATTCCGCTTCCTATAATTGAAATGATCTCCGAATTTCCTGCCATCTTAGAGGTAAAAAAAACAACAGAAATAAAAACAAACAAGAACAGAAAAAGATTTGTGTAATAAGGAATGAAATTCATGTAATGATCAAAAATAATATTCTTAATCGGAATTTGCTTTTCAATAAAAGAGTCTAACTTTTCCGTTAAATCAATAACAATTGCAAGGCTTATTATCAAAATAATTGAAAATACAAATGTTCCTAAGAATTTTCTTATTATGTATCTGTCAATAATTTTCATTAATAAATCTTTTCTGTAACTAAATTATTTTCAAAACAACAAAACAATAAATAAATTGTGTTCATAAGAAAACAAAATTAAACGAAATTTATTTATAAAAAGAAAAAGCACCCGTATTAAGAGTGCTTTTAACTTTTATTAATAGTTTAGTACTTAATCTTCATCACCTTGCTCATCTGCATAAGCTTTAATTAAATCGTTTTGAATATCTCCCGGCACAGGTTCATAACCGGCAAATTCCATTTCAAACGTTGCCCTTCCGCCAGATATAGAGCTTAATGCAGTTGCATATTTTGAAATTTCCGCCAAAGGAACTTTTGCTTTTATTACTTCAAAACCTTTTGCACTGCTCATTCCTTGAATAATGGCACGCCGTCCTTGTAAGTCACTCATAACATCACCCATATTTTCTGACGGAACCATAACATCTAAGTTATAAATCGGTTCAAGAATTTTTGGTCCTGCATTTTTAAATGCTTCTGAAAATGCTTTTGCCCCGGCAATTTTAAATGAAATTTCATTTGAATCAACATCATGCATTTTACCGTCATAAACACTTACTCGAATATCTCTTGCATAACTTCCGGTTAACGGACCGTTTTCTAATTTATCCATTAAACCTTTTATAATGGCAGGCATATAGTTCTTTTCAATAACACCGCCGACAATACAGTTATAAAAAACTAATTTGCCGCCCCATTTCAAATCAATTGTATCTTCATCTCTTACAGTAACAGTATATTCTTTTCCTGCAATTTTGAATGACGAAGGCTTTACTTTTCCTTCTTCAAAAGGCTCAATAATCATGTGTACCTCACCGAATTGACCTGAACCGCCTGATTGTTTTTTATGCCTGTAATCAGCTTGTGCAGCTTTAGTAATTGTTTCTCTGTAAGGAATTTTAGGAGCAAGAAATTCTGTTTCAATTTTGTAAATTGTATCTAAATGCCACTTTAAAGTATTTAAATGATGGTCTCCTTGTCCGTGAATTATTAACTGCTTTAATTCTTTTGAATATTCCAGTATATAAGTAGGATCTTCATCGTGTAATCTGTGAAGATATTCGCCTAATTTTTCTTCATCCGATTCACTCAGGGCTTTTATTGCTTTTCTGTATTTAGGGTTAGGATATTTAATTCCTTCAAACTTATAATCTGTTCCTTTTTCACTTAAAGTATCATCATTCGATGTTGTTTTAAGTTTAACGGTTGCTCCTAAATCTCCTGCAACAATTTTCGTTAAGTTTTCTTTACCTTTACCGTTAACGGCAAATATTTGAGAAATGCGTTCTTTGTTATTATTTGATTCATTAATTAAATCATCACTTTCATTTATTTCTCCGGACATAACTTTGAAATAAATAACTTCGCCGAGATGTTCTTCTACACTTGTTTTGTAAACAAATACAGATTTAGGACCGGAAGCGTCAAATTTAACTTCTTTTCCGTCTGTTGTAACAGGAGCCGGCATATCCTTTGGTGAAGGTAAAGCATTTTTAATGAAATCCATTAAACGTCTTGTTCCCATATTATTTTTTGCTGCTGTACATAAAACAGGGAATAAGCCTCTGTTAAGAATACCTTTTAGTATTCCTGATCTCATCTCATCTTCTGTTAATGTATCATTTTCGAAGAATATTTCCATTAAAGAATCATCATTTTCTGCCGCTGCTTCAATAAGTTCCATTCTTAACTCATCTGCTTTTTCTTTTTCCGAATCAGGAATATCAAGCACTTCAGGGTTACTGCCTTCTGTTGACCATTTATACATTTTCATTGTAATAAGGTCAATTATTGAATTAAACCCAACCCCCGGATTTACGGGATATTGTACTATTGTTACTCCGTTTGACAATTGTTCTTTTGCTTGCTCAACAGTCTTTTCAAAATTTGTTTTATCGTGATCTAAGTGGTTTGCAATTATTACGACAGGTTTATTAAATTTTTCCGTAAGCCTCCAATGTATTTCTGCTCCCACTTCAACACCGTTCTGGGAATTTAAAATGATTAAAGTTGTATCTGCAACAGCAATAGATGATACGGCACCACCAATAAAATCTAATGCACCCGGAGCATCAAGAATATTTATTTTAATTCCGTCCCACTCAGCATGAAGAACAGAAGAATACACAGAGCCTGATTGTTCATGTTCAACAGGTCTGTAATCTGATATTGTAGTATTTGTATCAATTGTACCTCTTCTATTTATTTTTCCGCCTTCAAGTGCAAAGTTCTCGGCTAAAGTTGTTTTTCCGCTTCCCGCATTTCCTGCAAGAGCAATATTTCTAATTTCTCCTGTGTTATAAACTTTCATTGGATCTTATGTTAATAGTAAATAAATTGTTTAATTGCAAAAAATTGCACGCAAAAATATAAAAATTATAGAAGTTTCCAATACTTGTATTTTATTTCTTTACAGTTTTTTTGTATTTAATTACCGTACACTTATTCTTTTAGATATTATATATAAAAGTCAAGAATATAAACAAATAATTGCTATTACCGTTAATACGTGATTTTTGTTATATATGTGCAGTATTTTAAATAATCACATATACGTTTTCTTGCATATTTTCAGAATATTAATATATTTGCCTGTTGTAAAACACAAAAACTTTTAATATGCAAAGATTTTTTACCTCCACAGCTGTTATAACTTTATTTCTTTTCAGTTTTTTCAATGTAAACTCTCAAACTAAAAATGACCCGTTTTCAGAATTAGATAAGACTAAAATATCAACAGGATTACTATACAACAAAGTGAAGATTCCGGTTTCACAAATAAAAAATTATAACGGTACTTCAAAAATACAAATACTTAATCCTGTAAAATGGAGAGATATTTATTCTGAGCTTTATTACTCATCATTAATTAAAAATATAAGGGACTACCAATCTGTAAAACAGGAAACTAAATCGAAAATAAGACAAAATATATTTCCTGTAGGTATAATAAATTATTCATACAATGAATTTAAAGAAAATGCCGTTAAATCAGGTTTGGTTACAATTAAAAACAATAAATATTTTGCCGAAAAAGGTAACATTTACGATACACATCATGTTTTTGCAACATCTGTAATTATTTCTAAACAATATACAGGATTAACGCCTGTTTTTGATTTTTCAAAAGAATATTATTATTCAAACTCAGAAAATAAAATAACATATCTCGATATTGATTTTGATAACGGCAATTCTTTCAGGAAAGTTTATTTAAACGAAAAAGTAAAAATTAAATATACTGAAGAAGGAGATAAAATAATACATATAAAGGCAAATTTTGAGAACGGCACTTCTTATGTTTCAAAATTTAAAATAAAAATAAGTTCTCCTAAAATGCCCGCTCCGAGCGAAACATGGTCAAACTACACAGCAAATGAGTCCTATCTCGGAGTATTTGCACAAGGAGAAGTCGGTGTGTTTTTCGGTAGCGGTAATACTGATTTTACAAGACCCGTAATAATTGTTGACGGATTTGACCCCGGAGATACAAGAGATATTGCAGGATTATGGGATATTGCAAATCAACAAAACATGGCGGATAATTTAATTGCCGAAGGTTATGATTTTATTATCGTAAATTTCTTTGGCGGAGATGATTACATACAAAGAAATGCACTACTTGTTAAAAAAGTTATTCAAGAAATTAATACAAGAATGACAGCAGCAGGAACCATGAAAGATGCAAACCAAATTGTTGTTATAGGTCCCAGTATGGGAGGTTTAATAACCAGATATGCAATAAGGAACATGGAGCAAAACGGACAAAACCACAACGTCAGAAACTGGGTTGCATTTGACTCTCCGATGAAAGGAGCAAGCATTCCTCTCGGATTACAACATTGGGTAAGGTTTTTTGCAGACGAAGGCGATGTGCAAGGAGCTATTGATGCAAAAGTAGCACTATCAGGACCTGCAGCAAAGCAAATGCTAATTTATCACTACACTGCAACAGTAGGAAATACTGCAAACAGCAACGGTTTATATTCAACATTCTATAACGAATTAAATGCTATGGGATTTCCCGAACAAACCAGAATTGTTGCAATAGCAAACGGAAGCGGATATAGTGCAAATCAAGGGTTCGGACCGGGAGACCAAGTTGTTAAATATTCTTACGCAAGTTTTTTGGTTGACATTGAGGGAAATATTTGGGCTGTTCCGAACCAATCATATCAAAGGATATTTCAAGGTGCATTAAATAAAATTTGGCCACTTCCCGATTCTTACGAAGATATTTATGTAAACAATACACTTCCCTACGACGGAGCTCCCGGAGGAAAACGAAATACATTTTTAGAATTAGACCAAACTGATACCGGAGGTTACGGTGACATTATAGCATTTCATAATTCTCACAGTTTTATTCCTGTTATAAGCTCAATGTGCATTCAAAACACTGTTGATCCGTATTTCAATATTAATAATAACATAAATACACTTACTACGCCTTTTGATAAGTTGTACTACCCAAATGAAAACCAAGATCATGTGCAAATAACCCCTGAATCTTATGCCTGGTTTTATCACGAAGTTATAAACTTTGCACCTGTGTTTACTTCTGCTCCCGTAACAAGCGTTAATGAGGATGAAGTTTATACATACACACTTTCGGCAACTGATGAGAATGAATGGAATGTTTTAACTTATGAGTTTATTGAAAAACCCGCTTGGTTAAATTTTAATGCCTCAACAGGTGAATTTTCAGGAACTCCGTTAAATGAAGATGTAGGAATATTTAATGTATCGGTAAAAGTAAAAGATGAACTTGACGAAACAATTCAAGCATTTACAATAACTGTTGTAAATACAAACGATGCTCCGGTTATTACTTCAACAGCTGTTGAATCAGCAACAGAAGATATTCAATATACATACACATTCACAGCAACAGATGAAGACCCCGTTCCTGACATTTTAACTTTATCAGCAGTTGAAATTCCCGCATGGTTAAGTTTTGATGAAGCAACAGGTATTTTATCCGGAACTCCGCTGAATGAAGATGTAGGAACTTACAATGTTATACTGAGAGTTAACGACGGAACTGTTGATATTGACCAAACTTTTACAATAACGGTAGCTAACACAAACGATGCTCCGATTATGCAAAGCGAATTGTCAGACCAAGAAACCTACACAAATGAATTATTTAACTATTCTTTTGCCGAAAACGTTTTTTCAGATATTGATGCCGGAGATATTTTATCTTATTCGGCAAATTTGACAAACGGAAATCCCTTGCCGGAATGGCTTAGTTTCAATTCTGACACAAGAACTTTTTCAGGAACACCGTCAAATATTGAGAGCTTTGAAGTTTCTGTAACAGCAACAGACTTAAAAGGTGCAAGTATATCCGACAAATTTATTTTAGATATTAACGGTCATATATCAATGTCCGAATCTATCTTAATTTATCCTAATCCTGCATCACATTTTTTCTATATTGAAAATAGGGAAACAATTAATAAAATAGAAATAATAAATATAGAAGGGAAAGAAATAAGAAATATTCAACCCGGAAATAACAAAATTCATGAAATAGATGTTTCCGATATTTCCGGAGGAATATATTTTCTTAAAATTTCAAATTTAAACAAAAGTTTTCTCAGGAAATTGATAATTGAGTAAATTTCAAGATAACAAAAAAGCGTCTGAAAAAATCAGACGCTTTTTTTTATATCAAAATCCGACAAAAAAACACGCCCTACATCGGAGGAGGCGGTGGCGGAGGAGGAGTTCCTCCGAATAAACCTGAAACTTCGGGAACTTCACCGGCAGCTTTCCAGCCTGCCATTCCTTGCTTCCAAACAAATGTTTCTTTTTTAAGTTGCCCTTGTGCTATCATTTGTTGTAATACTTCGGTATTAAAAGGTCCTTGTTGCTGCCCGTTTACTGAAACAAAATATTGTATAACAGGTGGGGGCGGCGGAGCAGACTGTTGATTTTGTTGTGTTTGTTGATTCTGCATCATATTATTTTGATTCATCATCTGTTGCATCATTGCCATTCCCATCATTCCTTCCATTCCTCCTCCCGTTCCGGTATTTCCGGCAGCTTTTTCCATAGAGTCGGCAGCTTTCATTTGAGCATATTTATTCATATCGCCCAGCATATTCATTCCTGTTCCTTCATCAAGTTTTGCTTGAAGTGCCTCAGGCAAACTTATACTTGACACTAAAAATTTTGTAATTTCAATACCGTATTCTAAAAATTCGTCCCCCAGAGCTTTTTGGCAGAAAACAGATATGTCTTTATAATTCTGAGCCATATCAAGCAAAGGAATTTTACTCTCTCCTATTGCATCAATAAATTGTGTTACAATCAAACTTCTTAATTCTGAGCTTATTTCACTTGTAGAGAAATCTCCGCTGGTTCCGGCAACTTCCTGAATAAATTTAACCGGGTCTGCAACTTTCATTGTGTAAGTTCCGAATGCTCTTAAACTTACACGTCCGAAATCGGCATCTCTTAAATAAAAGATGTTGGGTGTTCCCCATTTCTGATTTGTAAACCTTTTAGTATTTAAAAAATATACTTCTGCTTTAAAAGGGCTGTTAAATCCGTGTACCCATCCTTTTAATGTTGAAAGTATGGGAAGGTTTTGTGTTGTTAATTCATATCTTCCCGGAGGAAAAACATCTGCTAATTTACCTTCGTTAATAAAAACGGCAACTTGTGACTCTCTTACTGTCAGTTGTGCTCCGTTTTTTATTTCATTGCCGTATCTGTCATATCTCCATGAAATTGTATCATTACTGTCATCTAACCATTCAATGATATCAATTAATTCACCTTTAAGTTTACTGAATAATCCCATATTTTTTTTAGTTTAATTTTAGATTTTTAATAATATTATTTTTCGTTTCGGCTTTGAAAGTATAAACATTATACCAAATTTCAAAGATTTATTTATTAATTACACTAATTTATTTTTGAATAATTTAGATTTTCAAAGTTATAAAAATTTTACAGATATTTTTTTAAGATTTTGCTTTTCCTTTTAAGAATTTTTAAAGTGCGGCTTTTAAGTTGTCTTACACGTTCTCTTGTAATGTCAAAATTTAAGCCTATTTCTTCAAGGGTAAGAGGGTGTTGCATTTCAATACCGTAATATTGTTTAATAATTTCTGCTTCTCGATACGGCAATGTTGCTAATACTCTTTTCAATTCTGCGGTTAAGGACTGCTTGATCATTTCTTTTTCAGGCGAATCTGAACTGTCATTGATAATTATGTTGTACAAATTCATTTTCTCATCATCATTGATGGGAGCATCCATTGAAATGTTTTTATTATTACCTGCTATTACTTTTTGTACATCTTTAGGGGCAATTCTCAGTTCGTCCGCAATTTCTTTTATTGACGGTTCTCTGTGGTATCTTTGCAGAAGCTCATAAAATGTTCTGTTTACTTTATTTGCTGTTGTTATTTTATTCAGCGGCAAGCGGACAATTCTTGAATGTTCGGCAAGTGATTGTAAAATAGATTGTCTAATCCACCACACTGCATAAGAAATAAATTTAAACCCTTTGGTTTCGTCAAATCTTTTTGCTGCTTTTATAAGTCCTATATTTCCTTCATTAATAAGGTCGGGTAAAGTTAATCCTTGGTTTTGATATTGTTTAGCAACGGAAACTACAAATCTTAAATTTGCTTTAATGAGTCTGTCAAGTGCATTAAAATCATCTTTTCTTATTTTCTCTGCTAATTTAGCTTCTTCTTCTGCTGTAATCAATTCATACTTACTAATCTCATGCAGGTATTTATCCAGAGACAATGATTCTCGGTTTGTAACTTGCTTAGTGATTTTAAGTTGCTTCATAAATGAATGATTTACAACAAATTTTCGATAAATATAATAATTTAATTATTAAAAACCTATATTATCGGATAAGCCTAATGCTTTATTTACTTCAATATTAATCACATCTTCTGTTATTATTGTTTTTAAGGCTTCTTTTGTTCTTTCTCTTGCAGGAACAGATGCCATTCTTAAATTTTGTTTTCTTATTGATTCTTCAACAATTTTTCTGACAGTTCTTGCATTTCCGAAATATTTATCTCTTCTGTTATAAAGTTTTTTAATATATTCTTTTAAATGTTTTTCTGCTTTTTTATCGGGCGTTAAATCTTCACCTACAAGCATTTGCAATAAAATTTCGTATAAAGTTTCGGGTTTATAGTCTTTAAAAACTAATGTTTTATCAAATCTTGATTTTAAACCCGGGTTCATTTTTAGGAATGTTTCCATATTTCCGGGATAGCCTGCAACAATTACGGCAAATTTTCCTCTGTTATCTTCCATATTTTTCAAGATAACTTCAATAGCTTCATTTCCGTAGTTATATTGTCCTGTACCGGCAAGAGCATAGGCTTCGTCTATAAAAAGAACACCTCCGAGTGCCTTGTCAATTTTCTCTTTAGTTTTTAATGCTGTTTGACCGACATAACCGGCAACTAAACCATCTTTTCCGGTTTCGATAATATGACCTCTTTCCAACAAACCGAGGGCTTTATAAATTTTACCGAATATTCTTGCTAAAGTTGTTTTACCGGTTCCGGGATTTCCGCTGAAAATCGCATGTAAAGAGAACTTGTTAAGAACATCTTTTCCTGTTTCTTTATAGAATTTAACTAATTTAATAAGTTCATTAACTTCGGTTTTAATATCATTCATTCCTACTAAAGAATTCATCTCGTCTAATGCTTCTTTGAGCAATTCATTATCTATAGGGATTTTAACAATACTTTTTGATTTTACGCTTTCAATTTTATTAATGTCCTCCGGAGTTACAGTTGATAATTCATCTTCGGTAAGAAGGTCAATTTCAGCATTTCTCATTACCCGGAGTCCCATATTCATTTTACCTTCGTCAATAAGAGAATACGCAAAACGTGCATTCCCGAATGTATGATCTCTGTTTCTGTATGCTTCGGTTAAAATTTTCTTTAACAATTCTGCAGCATCATCTGTCAATTTAATGTTCCGTTTATCGGCTGCATAATATGCTATTTCATGCAATTCATCGGGGGTATAATCATCAAAATGAAAGAAATATTTTATTCTGGATTTTAACCCGGGGTTAGAATTAATCATAAACATTGTTTCTTTCGGGTAACCTGCCATCATTATTGCAATATCTCCTTCTCCGTCGCTCATTTCTTTTACAAGAACTTCAATAACTTCTTTTCCGAAATCTTTTTTATCCTCTTTAGAACGAACCAACATATAAGCCTCATCAATAAATAAGATTCCTCCTCTTGCTTCTTTTATTGCATCTTTTACTTTAGGTGCTGTTTGTCCGATAAATTCCCCGACAAGTTCTGCTCTGTCAACTTCATGCACATGCCCTTTTGACAGTAAACCTTTTTTCTGATATATTTTTCCGAGTAATTTAACAACAGTTGTTTTTCCTGTTCCGGGGTTTCCGGTAAAAACACTGTGAAGACTTATATCTTCCGTATCTTTAAATCCTCTTTCTTTTCTCAGCTTTAAGAAATCAATATATGTTATGTGATCTTTAACTTTTTGCTTTATTGTATTTAAACCTATTAAACTGTTGAAGTTCTTTAATAAATCCTCTAATGTTTCTGTTTCTTCTCCGATAATTGCATCTCCGTCAGTTCTTGATGTTTTTGAAACTGTTAACTCGCCTTCAACATCATTTTCGCCCATAGTAAAAGTTGCCGATGCAACCAAGGTATCCATAAAAACAAGCTCAACTGAATATTTATCATCTTTCCAAGAACCGGGTGCCGTATTCCCCCAGCCTCTTTCAAAAGTTAATATTTTGTCTTTGTTTCCGTTTTCGACTTCTTTTAATGTATCAACTTTTGCTTTGTATTGCCCTGCATCATCGTAGAAGTTAATAAAGTATTCTAAGTTAAACGCTTTATTTGTTTTTACTTTTATTGAAAATTCAATCCAAATATATCGAGCTTTACTTTTACTGAATTCTTTCAGATATTTCCTGTCTTTTTGATTCCATCCGTCAAACCCTCCTTCGTACAACTTTAAAGTAACAATATCAAAATACGGGTTATCCTCCTGTGTTACAATACCTACATCGTATATAAAAAATTCCTGAGTCCCTATTTTTTTATCATCTATATATGCTTCGCAAATATATTTTCCGGCTTTCCAATATCCTCCGGGAGTTTCTACACCCCAACTTTCATAAACGTTAACAATATTGTCAGTTTTTTTAACTGTAATGTTTTTGTCTAAGCTACATATCTCTTTTCTTTTCTTTTCGGAAATATCAAAAGCTTTAATCGTTATCTTTGTTTTCCAGTCTTCCTCATCAAATTTTTTATTATAGAATGACAGTTCTGTTCTTAAATAGGTAATCTCAGATTTATCATAAACCCGACGGTATTTTTTTGTAGAATCAACCATCCATTCGGATGATGAAAATATTTTTAATGACTTATATTTATATATTTTTTCTGCCATAGTTAAGTTTCTCAGTGACAAAAATAATCAGAAATTTTATAATTAAAAAAGTTTAAACCACAGACATAACAATTTTATTCAAGATTTTTAACAATTTCAGACAATTTCGGTTTAAATTAAAATCTGTTTAATACATAAAATTATTTCAGAAATACATTTTAAAATTCATTTTTTTAAAGATATTTTATAATTTTGGAAACCAAATTATGACAGATATTGATCCAAAAGACATACAATTGTTTATTAATGCTATACAAAGTAAGTCTGACTATAACTTTTCGGAGTATTCGATTAAATCATTTACAAGAAGAATACAAAAGATTATTGCAGATAACAAAACTGATATTCACGGATTAATAAAAAAAGTTTCTGAAAACAGTGTTTTTCTTGAACAAACAGTAAAACATATAACCGTTAATACAACTGAAATTTTTAGGGATCCTGAAATATGGAAAAAAATAAAGCAAGAAATTATACCTTCCCTAAAAGATGAACTTCGTATAAATATTTGGCATGCAGGCTCATCAACAGGACAAGAAGTTTACACGATGCTTATTCTTTTGAAACAACACGGATTATTTGAAAAAGCAAGAGTTTATGCTTCTGATTTGAATACTGATGTTTTAGACGTAGCTGAGGCAGGAAAATATAAATATCGAGAAATTGATGAGTATATTAACAATTTTAATGAAACATACGACTCATCAAATGAGTATGATATTAATGATTATTTTAAAATATCAAGAAACAGGAATTTAATTAAGGTTAAATCTAACTTACTGAACAAAGTTCAATATAAAAAGCATGATTTAACAGCTTTAACAAATCCCTTTGCAGTAAAATATAACATAATTTTTTGCCGAAATGTATTGATTTATTTTAATCATCATCTTCAAAATAAGATTTTCAAGCTTTTTTATGATTCATTATTTACCGGCGGAGCTCTGATAGTCGGCAAACATGAAGGCATTCTTGGTGATATTGTCAATAAATTTGAAAAAAAAGGAACAATATATATTAAGAAATAAATTATTCATCAGTTAATTCACAGAAAAATGCTGGATATTTTAGAAATAAATCTTGAAAAAGCTGTTGAAGTTCTCAGCAAAGCTAAACATATAACAGCCTTTACGGGTGCCGGCATCTCTGTTGAAAGCGGAATACCCTCATACAGAGGCGAAGGCGGATTATGGACAAAATACGACACAAAAGTCCTTGAATTGAACTATTTTTATAATAATCCGAAAGAGGCATGGGAAACTATCAGAAAAATTTTCTATGAATATTTCGGTAATGCAAAACCTAATGCTGCCCATTTTGCTCTTGCAGAAATGGAAAAAAAAGCTCAGCTAAAAGCAATTATTACACAAAATATTGACAACTTACATTTTGAGGCCGGAAGTAAAACTGTTTTTGAATTTCACGGGAACTCAAAAGTAATGCTTTGTACAAAATGTTCAAAAAAGTACAAAGCAGAACAAATAAATTTAGAAAAACTTCCGCCAAAATGTAGTGTTTGCGAAGCTTTATTAAAACCTGATTTTATTTTCTTCGGAGAGGGAATTCCGCAAGATGCATATAAAAATTCTTTTGCCGAAGCTGAAAAAGCAGATGTGTTTCTTTTAATAGGAACAACAGGCTTAGTGCAACCTGCAGCATCAATTCCTGTTAAAGCAAAACAAAACGGTGCAACAATTATTGAAATAAATCCGGAAAGAACTGCTTTTACGGAAGAAATAACAGACATCTTCTTACCCGGAAAAGCAGGAGAAGTTATGAATAAACTCAGAGAATTGATTTTTGAAAAATAGCTTTTATGTTCATTTGTTTTTTTATTGATCGGATTAAAAATGCAAAAACATCCTATAATAAGATTGATTGAAGAAGGTGAACACCAAAAGTTAGACTTTAAATTTGCCGTAAACGATTCCAAAAAAATTGCTCGCTCTCTGTCGGCTTTTGCAAATACCGACGGAGGGAAATTATTGATAGGAGTAAAAGATAACGGAAAAATTGCAGGAGTAAAAAGCGAAGAAGAATATTACATGATTGAAGCTGCATCTGAATTATACACACAACCAAAAGTAGAATTTGAAACCGTTAAGCATTCAATAGAAGGGAAACAGGTTTTGGAAGTGATAATTAATAAAAGTAATATCAGACCTCATAGTGCTCCGGATGAAAAAGGTAGAATGAAAGCCTTTGTGCGAGTAAATGACCAAAACTTGTTAGCTAACGGTTTATTACTAAAAGTGTGGGAGCAAGAAAAAAACGAGGCAGGCGTAAAAATTCATTATAATGAGGCAGAAAAGTATATTTTAAAATATTTAACTGAAAATGATTACGTTACTTTTTCAAAATTCATAAAACTTGCTGAAATTGAAAAAGCTTATGCTGAAAAAATTCTGATTGATTTTATACTTTTAGATATTATTGAGATTGCTATTTCTGAAAGTTTAATCTGTTACAGGTTGAAAGATTAAACTTTAAGACTCTAAATTTAAAGTTTCAAAGCTTATTGTAACATTTTAGTTTTAACATAATCCATTAATAAATCAATATCGGTTTGTTCCGAACCGTGTTTCAATAACATTTCTTTATCTTCTTTGATACTGTTTTCAAATGTTTTTAAATCTTTCATTTTAATTGCCTTTAAATACATTTCAACAGCTTTCATCTTATCGCCTTTACAAAATAAAACATGACCAAAATTAATATAATCAAAAACGGTCGGTTTATTCTCCAACAATTTACTATAGTATTTCACAGAAATATCAAACTTTCCTAAAACAAAAGAGCACCAAGCTATCGGTCGCTTAACCATAAGATTATCAGGCTCATAATATTCCACTTTAAAATATTTTTTCAATGCTTCTTCGTGGTTTTCCATCGATAAATAACAATGCCCGATATTTGCTTGGATATGTAAATTATTATCTTCTTCTTTTTCTGCTTTTTGATAATATTTTAATGCTTCTTCATAATTACGATTTTTACGGTAACAAAAGGCTATCTTTTTTGTAAGCCATAAAGATGCTTCTCCGAATAATTCAGCTTTTTTATAATGTTCAGATGCTTTATCGTAATTTTTTAATTTTTGCCAGGCAAACCCGAGTTTTTCAAAATTCTTTTGAGCAGCTTTTCCTTTTAGTTTTAATTTAGAAAGTGCGTCAATTGCTTCGTTATAAAATCCTTTTTTAAAATAAAGTTCCGAAATTATTTTCAGAGTCTTGTTATCTTTAATTATCGTATCAAAAAGTAAAGTATTATAAATATCAAAACTTGAATCAAAAAAATCATCAAACTCTTTGTGTAAAGGGTGCAGTTTAAAAAAACGATATAAATCTTGAATATATCTTGTGAAAATTTGTTTGTCTTTCTTTCCTTTGTTCAGTAACTCGTCATCATCACTTATTTCTTTCATTTGCTGCATCTCTGTTTTAAACAATTCTACGATCATACTTCTTTGAGCTTTCGGCATCATTTGAACATTCATGCAAAACGAATATTTATCAGAATTGCACATAAAAGCGGAACGTTCCAAACCTTTTGCAAAAGCTTCTGCATCAAAGTTTTCGTCAAAATCTGAAAATGCGTTTTTTACTTCTTCGTTTTCGGCATAAAACGGCATAAACCAATTTGCCGGTTGCTTGAAAAAAGGGAAGTTTTTAAACATTGCAAACGCACTCATAAAAACATCGGAACCTTCTAATTGCATTTTTGAAAAGTCTGCCATTTTCCCGAGTAATTCGGGAGCATCATCAAAAAGTTCTTCCCAGTCAGGGTTTTTATCTTCTATTAAGTTATCGGAAAGAATATCGTCTAAATTCAGTTTTTCTTCAATTTTCGGTCTGAACTTCTGCATCTCAGGAATAATTTCATCTCTTAATTTTTTTGAAATTTTCTCAGTTTCTTTTGTTCTGATAAATTGCAAAATAATATCTTCAATATGTTTTTCAATTCCGTCATCTTTTTTTATTTGTTTTAACTTTTTTATTAAATCATCGTGCAAATACATTCTTTTATTATACACATAAAAAGAAATAACAATCCCAACTAATGCTCTGTTCCAAACTGCATTTTCATCAGCATCGTAAAAATCAAATAAAGAAATCAATTTTTTTTCGTCAAACCTTCTTATTAAGCTTATTGTGAGAGCACTTACAATAATACTTTTTTCATGAAATAATATTTTTTTTGAACGAGAAAGTTTTCGAAGCGAATCTAAATCGTTGTCAGTAATGCCGTTACTCAGCCAAATAAAAAAGAAGAGTTTATACAAAGCAGACTTTCTTTCATTATTTTCGGCACCTTTCTTAATACTTAATAATTGGTTAATCTCACTTTCAACAGTAGTCTTATTTTTAATAATATCAACATTTAATACTCTTTTCTCTGCACTTAGCCTGTTATTTGTATCGTTCAAAAAATAATAATCGTTCAATTGCTCTGCCGTTTCCTCCAAAACAGTTTGAATACGTTTGTATATAGCCGGTTTTTGCGGATCGTCGATTCCTTTAAAAGTATATTCTAACAAATAACCATACGTTTCTTTTTGTTTTTCAAAGTTATGAATTAACTCAAGATTATTGGTCCGGCTAATGTTTTCTTCAATTAATAAAAATGCGTCTGCAAGTTTTTTTTCGGTTATGTAATTGCATATTTTCTTATATATTGTTCTGAATTTTTTATACAGCATTATTTTTGTTTTAATTACAGATAATTATACACAAAAACAATACAAATAAGTAAATTATGTCAATAAGACAGTTTTTGTATAAATATTTTGTTATATTTTTATATATTTGAGGTTTAAAATAAGTAATTGATACAAAAGCTTTATAGCCTGACAAAACAATGAAATCAATATTAAAGTACTTTTTAAAAGCGTACAAATTTAATTCTAATATAGAAAGCATAAGAACAAAATCATTTTTATTGTTTCTGTTGTCAGGCTTACTTTTGTTGATAGCTTTTATGATTAAAACAGGTGTATCCGGAAACTGCAGTTCTTTGCCCGTGCAAGCATCTTTTGTATTTCTGATTCTTTTATCATTATTTTTTATAAAAAGAGGCAATCAACAAATCGTAGAAAACAGTCTTGCAATAATTATAATTTTGGTTGAGATTCTTTCTGTTTTTTTAAACTTCTCAGGTGCTGCTGCTTTTAACTTCTTTGTTGATGAGTTTTACATTCTTTTGTCTTTTCTTCTTTTTACGGCAATGTTTGCGTCAAGATTTGTTTTAGGGTTAAATACAGTATTAGTAATAGCAACATCAATTACGGCATTTATATACAAAAAAGATGATTTCCCTCCTGAAATTATTAGTGAACTTAAATTTGGGTTAAGTGTATATATATTTGTTATACTTCTTATATTTATTTTCAGCTATTTATATACTAACATAATACATACTGCAATTAAAGAAATATCAGACCATGCAGATGATGCAGATGAAAAAAATATTCAACTGAAAAAACATTCCGACATTTTATCGAAACAGAAAGAGGAGTTAGAAAAGGCGAAAAAAAAGGCAGAAGAAAGTGATAAACTTAAATCTACCTTTCTTGCAAATATGTCGCATGAAATAAGAACACCAATGAATGCAATTCTTGGATTTACGGAAATACTAACAGGGACAAAATTAGACGAGAAACAAGCAGAATACATAAAAATAATTGAAAACAGCGGAAAACATTTATTAGAACTGATAAACGATATCATTGACATTTCAAAACTTGAATCTAACCAGCTTAAAATTGAAGAATCAAAATGCAACTTAAATCATTTTATAGAAGAGATGGTTACTTTCTTTGAACTGTCTTTGCATAAAGATCATAAAACAAACTTAAAAATAACAAAAAGTTTGGGTTTAGAAAAAGGAGAAGATATAATATTAACAGACACAACAAGGCTCCGGCAAATTTTAATAAACCTTACGGGTAATGCAATTAAATTTACAATGTCGGGTTCAATAAATATTGCATACACAAAACAATCTGACAACGAACTGCTGTTTTCGATTAAAGATACAGGAATAGGAATAAGCCAAGAACAATTACCTATTATATTTGAACGTTTCCGACAAGCAGACGAAACAACAACAAAAAAATTCGGAGGAACGGGATTAGGTTTGGCAATATCAAAAGCCTGTACAGAACTTCTCGGAGGCAAAATATGGGCAATATCAGAAAAAGACGAAGGCTCAACTTTTTACTTTACAATTCCGTATAAACCTTTTGTATAAATACAGTTATTTTAATGAATTTACAACAAAAAATAAATGCTTTCTCAAACCTCGGAAAGGCTATAATTGAAAATAAAGAAAAACTAAAACAAAAAAAACACAACCCTTGGTTTACCGAAAGCAATTTGGAATATGCTCTGACAGAAATCGGACAATCTTTAAACCAAAAAAATCTTGAAACGTGGACTGAAAAATATCCTGACTTACAAGCTGAAAAAGACGCAAAAACAATAGGCGTAATAACTGCCGGGAATATTCCGTTAGTCGGATTTCACGACTTTTTATCGGTACTTATAAGCGGACACAAGTTTAAAGGTAAGCTGTCTTCAAAAAATGATAAATTATTACCGGAAATAATTAATCTGCTAATTGAAATTGAGCCTAATTTTAAAAACTATATCCGGATTTCTGAAAATAAATTAGAAAACTTTGATGCCGTAATTGCTACCGGAAGTAATAATTCTGCAAGATATTTTGAATACTATTTCGGAAAATACCCGCATATTATTCGAAAAAACAGAAATTCGGTTGCCGTTTTAACAGGAAACGAAACAGACAAAGAATTACAACTTCTGTCTGATGATATTTTTCTGCATTTCGGTTTAGGATGCCGATCTGTATCTAAATTATTTTTACCCGACAACTACAATTTAGACAACATATTCAAAAATTCATTAAAACATAAAGAAATAATAAACCACAATAAATACGCAAATAATTACGATTATAACAGAGCAATTTACATGATGAATTTAATCGAGTTTAAAGACAACGGAGTAATGCTGATGAAGGAAGATGTAAATTTGGCATCGCCTGTTTCTGTTGTGTATTATGAATATTATTCTAAAATAGAAACCGTAAAACAAAGGCTTGAACTTGAAAAAAACAAAATTCAATGTATTGTTGCCGACAGCAAAATAATTTCGGATGCAATACCGTTCGGCAAAAGCCAAAAACCGATGCTTTGGGATTATGCCGACAATATTGATACTCTTAATTTTTTAGTACGGTTGTAAAAAACTTTTTATTTTGTAATCCGAATTATTTATCAAAATTCTGAGAATTATCGTAAATTTCATTAAATTTAATAAAATGGAAAATTTCAAATGGTTTGAAAAGTGGTATTCTAAGCACGTAATTGAACATTATAAAGAAGATATCACCGTAAAAATTGAAAATAAGAACAACTTGGGCTGGAGGTTATTTGTTGATTTTAGTTCTGCAAATTATAAGCACTTGAACGGATTATCAGAATCTAAAAAGGTTTCAGATTACAATTATTTTTTGATTAATGCGAAAGAAAAAATATTTAGCGGTGAAGGTGATTTTACGAAATTGGATTTTTTAATCGGTAAATTCAGAGCATATTTAGGTGAAACAGATTTTCATTCACATGAAAACGACATGTTTTTAAATCCGGATATTCAAAACTTCATTTTTGAAAACGAAAAAAATGAACTAATATTTCTTCATTATACTTCCGAAAAAGAAACAGCAGATAAAATATTAAAAGAAGGTTTTAGATACCAAACATCATTTGATAAAACAACAACATTAATTAAAAACGACAAAATCGACATAAATTATAATCATCTTATAAGAAAACCGTTCGGGAAATTTGTTGTCGTTATTTCAATTCAAAAAAAATTGCACTCAAAATACAATCAACTTGTTAATAATGCAGGCAAAAAAGAGTTAAAAGTTGAAGAGGTATTGTCGGAAAAACCTGTTTATGAAGATGAGTTTAACGAAAAAACTTACACCCTGCATCATAAGTTTATTAAAGGTTACATAAACTATTCATCGGGTCAAATAGTAAAAAATGCTGAATTTAACAGCGGTTTTGATTCAGACTTATTTAAGTCATTTATTTAGCTTTTTTATCACATCCGGAACAAGGAAGAAGCCTGAAACTTTTTCTGTGATATTTTGTAATGCCGTGTTCAACAATACCTTGCCGATGTTTCTTTGTCGGGTATGCTTTATTGTTTTCCCAATCATAAAAAGGGTATTCTTTATGAATCTCAATCATATAATCATCTCGAAATGTTTTTGCCAAAACAGAAGCCGCAGCAATCGACAAAAATTTTCCGTCACCTTTAATAATACATGTATGCGGAATGTTTTTATATGGTTTAAAACGGTTTCCGTCAATAAGTATGTGCTCGGGAATATTCTTCAATTTACCTATTGCAAGTTGCATTGCTTTTATTGATGCGTTTAAAATATTTATTTTATCAATTTCTTCGTTATTAACCGATGCAACTGCCCATTCAACAGATTCTTTTATAATTTGCTCCCTTAAAATATATCTTTGTTTTTCTGAAAGTTTTTTAGAATCATTCAGCAATTTATTTTTATAATTTTTCGGGAAAATTACGGCAGCAGCATAAACCGGTCCTGCAAGACAACCTCTGCCGGCTTCATCGCAACCTGCTTCAATCAATTTCTTATGTAAATAAGACTTTAGCAATTTATTTTGGTACTTTATCTTTAAATATTACTTGCCCTTTTACCAACCAAGATGTTCCGAATGCAAATAAAGCAACGGTTTCTAACCAAAACATCGGTTTCAATTCATCAATAAACGAATATTTTCCCATTAAAAATTCACGATATAAAATAATGAATAATAAACACAGCAGAATTAAAATTCCGCTTATTCTGTAGATTCTGTTTCTGTTAATTTTTTCTTTTGACATAACAGAACCTTTGCCTCTGTATGTTCTTGTAAATAAAAATATTGAAATGAATGACAATGTAACAAAAAACAATAATGCAGACAGCAAATGAACAATAGTTTTCCATTCGTTTGATTTTACACACTCAACATTGCACAACTTTGCAACTTCTATAATCTCAGGCGGAAAAAATGCAACACCCAAAGCTCCCGTTCCGGCAATAACTCCGGCAATTCTGTCAACTTTTGAATGACCTCTGTATGCAAATAAAAACATTGCAACAAACGACAAAATTCCGACAAGAAAATCTCTCATTCCTGTATGATAGTATTGACTTATTGATATTTGCAACACATTACATTTATAAAAAATAACCGACCCGACAATTAACACAAAAGGCAAAGCCATTCCCAGAATGCCGATATTTCGACGCATTGCATAATAAGAAATTACTTTTCGGTTTTCATCGTACTCTTTAAAACGATTTATAAATTCGGTAATTATTGAGGGTTTCTTTTTCATAATGTATATGAATAATCTATATAAAATTAGATACTATAGTTTAATTTGTCATAATTTTTATCGAATATTTTAAAAAAAATCTACTTACGAAACAAATAACAAACAGATAAATAATTCTATATTCGCCGACTGTTACAAATATGAAGTTTTTTAATTTACATAAGCGTTTTTGGCAATGGGCTTTACTGCTTTTTGTTTCCTTTATTTGGGGAGCATCTTTTATTTTAATGAAACGCAGTTTAGAGTCATTCTCATCAATTCAGGTAGGAACTTTGCGTATTTTCTTTGCTTTTCTTTTTCTCTTACCTTTATTTATCAAACGATTTAAGAAATTTCCAAAGAAGCATATTAAGTCTCTGCTGATTGTTGCATTTATCGGAAATCTGTTGCCTGCAATTTTATTTGCTTTAGCTCAAACAGAAATAAGCAGTTCGTTAAGCGGAATGCTGAATACAATGTTTCCTATTATTGCATTGATTATAGGGGCACTTTTTTACGGAATAAAAACAGAAAAACACAGAATTTTAGGCATTGTAATCGGCTTACTCGGCACAATCGGAATTGTATTATCCGGAGACTCTGATTTTACCGGAAATAACAATTATTCTTTATATATATTCCTTGCCGTTGTTTTTTATGCCTTTAGTATTAATGAAATTAAATATAATTTGGCAGAAATTGACGGAGTAAGCATTACTGTTTTTGCTTTTATGATTATAGGTCCGGTTTCCGGAGTATATTTATTGTTTTCAGACTTTTCAAGTGCAACTGCTACACCTGATTATCTTGAAAACTTAGGATATATTGTTTTATTGGCTTTGGGAGGCTCTGCTGTTTCAGTTACTTTATTTTATTTGCTTATGGATTATGTTGATGTTGTTTTTGCTTCATTAACAACATACATTATACCCGTTTTTGCTATTTTTTGGGGAATTTTTGACGGAGAAGTAATCACTATAGTACAAATGTTATTTATGTTTTTAATATTTGCAGGCATTTTTCTTGTTAACAAGAAAAAACAGAAAATTTCAAAATAAAACTTTTTTATTCCTTCCTATTCTGCTCAGACTTTCTTATATTTGTTAAATTACTTTTTTTAACCTTATTTTTATTCATCGGATGAAAAAATTTATACTTTTTTTATTGACCGTTTTCTTCGCATACTTAACAGCCTTTTATACAACCGGTAAAAAAAACGGATATGAGAAAATTTTTGATTTTGATTTTCTTATTCAAAAATTAAACACCCCGAAAACCGAAAGCGAAGCACCTGAGAAAACAAATATAGAAACGGGTAAATATTACTTGGAAGCAGAAGAATACGACAGTGCTTTAGATGCTTTCTTTGACGCACTTGACGAAAATGATAACAGTGAAAGCAATTATTATATTGGTCATACCTATTTAATGCAGGAAGATTACTATAATGCACTTGAGTATTTAAATACAGCTATTGACTTAGATGCAAAAAATGACAAAGCATATCTTGATAAAGGAATAGTTGAATATGAACAAGGCTATTACAGTGAAGCTATTAATGATTTATTCTTCTCAACGGAGCTTAATTCTGAAAATGCAAAGCCATATTATTATTTATCTTTGTGCTATGAACAAAACAAGCAGTTAGAGGTTGCTCTGCAATCTGTTGAAACAGCAGTAAAATACGACTCGTTATATTCAGATGCATGGTTTAAAGCCGGTTATTTAGCTTTTAATCTTGACAGCTTCAATCGGGCAAAATATTATTATACTAAACTGTTAAATATAGAACCTGAGCATAAATACGGTTTAGTTAATCTCGGGCTTACATACAGTTACTTAAATGAAAATGATTCTGCAATTTTATATTATGATAAAGTTATAGAAATTTACCCTAAATACGATTTAGCATACAACAACAAAGGATATATTTATCAAAAACAAAAACGATACAAAGAAGCAATAGAATTATACAATACAGCATTTTTGCTCAACAATAAGAACTCTCGTTCTCTATGGAACAGAGGAGATTGCTTATTTCTGTCAGGCAAATATAATGAGGCATTAAAAGATTTTAAAAAAGTATATGAATTAGATAAAGACAGTTATAATGTGCTGTTTCGAATAGGTGAATGCTATGAAAAATTAGGACTTAAAAAAGACGCATTAGATTACTATCAACAATATCAGTCTGTTGCAAGTATTAAAAGCATTTATTTTAATAAGGTCATAGATAAAATAAAAAAACTGAAAAAATAATATGGGAAAACAAAAAAGAATAAGTGATAAAGAATTTCTTGAAAATTACGGCAAGCATCATAATCGCAAATCAAGAAGTGACCTGTACGTTAAAGAAAAAGACGGCATTACGGGAAAAGGTATTTTATTTTGGATATTTCTTGCAATAGTTTTTTTGGTCGCATATTATTTATTTTCAAATTTCCTTTTCTCGCCTCAATCATAAAATAAGAAAAAGAGTTATATGCGTAATAAATCTTTGTTGCTTACTTTTTCTGTTATCATTTTAATTGTTTTCATTATTGCTGATATTTTAATAGGTTCAGTTTCCATTCCTGTTAAAGATTTTTTCAGTTTTTTTTCCGGAAATACAATTAAGCCTGAGTATAAAACAATTATTACAGAATTTAGAATCCCGAAAGTAATTACCGCAATTATTGCAGGATTTGCTTTATCTGTTGCAGGACTCCAAATGCAAACAATTTTCAGAAACCCTCTTGCAGGTCCTTATGTTCTCGGCATAAGTTCGGGTGCAAGCTTAGGAGTAGCTTTATTATTATTAAGTCCTATACCTTTTATGTTTAACTCCGGTATCGGAATGAGTTGGTTTACAAGCATATCGGCTTGGACAGGTGCCGGCTTGGTTTTAATATTAATTTTTATCGTATCGCTTCGTGTAAAAGATGTAATGACAATTTTAATAATAGGTGTTTTATTCGGAAGTGCAGTAAGTGCTTTGGTCAGTATTTTACAATACTTCGGAGACCAAGCACAATTAAAAACTTTTATTGTTTGGACAATGGGAAGTTTAAGCGGAGTTACAAATAATCAGTTAATTGTTCTTTTACCTTCCGTAATGATCGGGTTATTAATTACAATCTTTTCATACAGAATTTTAAACATTTTATTACTTGGCGAAAACTATGCAAAAAGCTCAGGGCTGAACTTGACAGCTGCAAGAATACTGATATTTACAAGTACGGGAATATTAGCAGGCTCGGTTACCGCATTTTGCGGACCGATAGGATTTATCGGTATAATTGTTCCTCATATTACTCGAATGCTTTTTAAAACTGCCGATCATAAATTTTTAATTCCGGGCTCAGCCGTAATAGGTGCAATTTTAATACTTATAAGCGATATAATTTCACAACTTCCTGCACACAGCGGAACTTTACCTATTAATTCCGTAACGGCAATTATGGGAATCCCTGTTGTAATATATATCATTATTAAAAATAAAATATAATAAAAGTGTTTTTTAACTTTTCCATATTTTTTGAAATCCTTAAAATAATAGTAAGTTTGCATCGTTTAATAGTTATCACAAAAAATAAATTATGAATAATCCGTGATAAATTAAGTAAAGCCGACCCAACTATTGTAAAATGATTATATTTGTAAGTTGCGTTTATTCAGTAATAAAACAGATATAATATAACAAAACTTCATTTTTTTCAATTTATTTAACTACAAAAATCAGACAGATGAATAAAATCAATTTACTTTTTTCATTCATATTCATATTTACAAGCAGTATTTTTGCTCAAACCGTTGAACCGAATATGACTTTTGAAACCGAAAAACATGATTTCGGAAAAATAAAAGAATCAGGCGGAAATGTAGAATTTCAATTCACTTTTACTAATTTAGGTTCGAAACCTATTGTTATTAATGACGTTAAATCAACATGCGGCTGCACAACTCCTTCGTGGAGCAAAAAACCGATTGCACCCGGGGAGAAAGGTTATATTAAAACTGTTTTTAATCCTTATAACCGCCCCGGAGTTTTTCACAAATCTGTAACTGTTAATTCAAACGCAAAAAACAGCCCGGTAACTTTACATATTTCAGGAGAAGTAATTCCTAAATCACAAGATATTGCTGATGAATACCGCTACCAAATCGGGCCCGTTAAATTGAAAAAGAACAATGTCCATTTTTCTGAAATTTATAATACCGAAACAAAGAAAGATAAAATTGAAATTATTAACGTAAGCAAAGAAACCGTAAAAATAGGATTTAACGAAAAAAGAAGAATGCCTGCACACCTTACGGTTATTTGCAAACCCGAAACATTAGCTCCGAACCAAAAAGGTGTTATATTTTTCACTTATGATGCTTCTAAAAAAAACGATTGGGGATATGTTTATGACAGAATTTATTTGAACTTTAACGGTAATAATGATTCCAAAAATCGAATGAACGTAAGTGCAATAATCAAAGAAAAATTCAGCCAAGATATGATTGACAATCCTCCTGTTTTTACCCCTATAGGTAATAAAACTTATGATTTCGGGAAAATTAAACAAGGGGAAACAGTTGAACATATTTTTACATTTAAAAATACAGGTAAAAATGATTTGATTATAAGAAAAACAAAAGCAAGTTGCGGGTGCACAGCTGTCCAACTCGGAGATAAAGTCGTGAAACCGGGAGAAGAAAGCAGCATTAAAGCAATATTTAATTCAAGAGGAAAAAGAGGAAATCAACATAAATCAATAACTGTTACTACGAATATTCCGGATGTTGAAGGACAACCGAAAAGATCTCAAATTATTTTAATGGTAAAAGGAATTATCGAAGTTCCGGAAACAGGAAATAACAATACAGTAAAAAAAGGTGTAAAAAATAAGTAAGTCTTTAATAAAATACCATACTAAAAAAACCTGCTTAAAAATTTAAGCAGGTTTTTTTTATTTGAATTTATGCCGGCTAGGAATTAATCATCATCGGCATTAACAGCATTAAAACATCTTCGTGCTCCGAATCAGATTCGAAAGGCAACATAATCCCTGCTTTTGAAGGATCAGACATTTCAAGAACAACTTCTTGCGACCCCATATTTGCAATAATTTCAGAAAGAAACACAGATTTAAATCCTATCTCCATATCATCACCTTCATATTGACATGTTAAACGTTCATGTGCCGAAATAGAAAAATCGATATCTTGTGCTGAAACCGTAATTTCATTAGCTGTTAAATGCAGTTTTATTAAATTACTTGCTTGGTTTGAGAATACCGAAACTCTTTTTACGGTATTATACAAATCTGCTCTGTTTATAATTAATTTATTCGGGTTTTCCGTAGGAATTACCGATTCGTAATTCGGAAATTTGCCCTCTGTTAATCTACAAATTAATTTAAATCCTAAAAATGTAAAAACTGCATTTTTTTCATCAAATTCAACAGTAACATCTTCGTCAATGCCGGACAATAAACCCTTTAATAAATTTGCAGGTTTTTTAGGAAGAATAAAAGATGATTCACCGTCTGCATTTGCATCTGTTCTTTTGTATCTTACTAATTTATGCGAATCCGAAGCAACAAAAGTTATGTCTTTATCTGTCATTGAAAAATAAATACCGTTCATTACGGGGCGAAGTTCGTCATTTGCCGTTGCAAAAATTGTTTTGCTTATTCCTGTGTCTAAAATATCAGATTTTATAACAAACTTAATTGTTGCGTCTTTTACTAACTCAGGAAATTGAGGATATTCATCTGCCGGAGAGCCGACAATACTAAACTTACCGTTTTCCGATAAAATTGTAACCGCCAAACTTTCTAAATCAAACTCAAATGTAAGAGGTTGTTCCGGAAATTCTCTTAAAATATCTAATAATCTTTTTGCCTCCAAAGCAACTCTTCCGTCTCCGTCGCTGTTTTCAAGCGAAAGACTTGTTATTAAAGTCGATTCTAAGTCTGAAGCCGTAATCGTTAATTCTCTGCTTTTTAGGTCAAATAAAAAGCTGTCTAATATCGGAATCGTAGATTTTCCGCTTATTGCTTTGCTTACACTTTGAAGGTGTGATAATAATTCTGAACTGGAAACAATAAATTTCATTGATATAGTTTTTTATTAATCTTTTGAATAGTCCGCTAAAATAGACAATTTTATATTACAAAACAATATGACCGCAAAGCTTTTTTTAATTTTTCTTATTGACATTTAATAATTTACTTCTTAACAGTTATTTAACATGATACTAACATCTATTTAACAATCTCTGGTATAATTTGTCGAAAACAGTGTTTTTAAATGAAAAAGTAACTTAACAGGAAAGCCAATTTTCAATAATATTTTGTCCGTATTTTGTCATAATTGATTCCGGATGAAACTGAATACCTTTAATATCATATTCTTTATGACTTATTCCCATTATTATATTTCTTTGAGAAATTGCGGTAATTTTTAAATCTGTATCTTTTAAATCTTTATAAACTGCCCAAGAATGATACAGCCCGACTTCGATTCTTTCGGGCAAACCCGTGAAAATAACTTCATCGCTGTCAATTATATGTGCATTGGCTTTAATACCGTGATATACTTTTTCAAGATTATAAAGTTCGGCACCGAAAAACTCGGCAATCCCTTGCATTCCCAAACATATTCCGAGAATTGATTTAGTTTTATGATATTTTGCAATTATTTCCGGAAGTTTCCCTGCATTTTCGGGTAAACCCGGACCGGGAGAAATTAAAATTTTATCAAATTCGGAAATTTCTCCTATTTTTACAATATCATTTTTTATTATTTGAAAGTTACACATAGTACTCTCATCAAGCAATTGTGCTAAATTATAAGTAAATGAATCGTAATTGTCTATTAATAAAACTTTTTTCATATTAAAACAATTGACAGAAATAGTGCCGTAAATCTAATGAATAAGCTCGGAAAAAACCAAGAAGCTTTTTTATTCATTATTGATTTTGAATTTAATAACGCTGTTATTCTGACAAAAGATTTTTTAGACCCTTACAAAATTAAGTTTTCTTTTAACAAATTTTCAAACAGCAAACAAAAAATTAAAAAAAAGAATATCGATTTTAAGAAATTCCCGACATCATTATACAATTTCCAAATTGCTTACGATAAAGTACAAAAAGAAATAAATGCAGGCAACACTTATCTTCTTAATTTATCCTTTCCCGCAAAAATAGAAACAAATCTTGGACTAAAAGATATTTTCCGTCACAGCAAAGCTAAGTATAAACTATATTTTAATGGGGAATTTGTTGTTTTTTCGCCCGAAACATTTATTAAAATACAAAACAATAAAATATTTTCGTATCCGATGAAAGGAACAATTGATGCCGATATTCCGAATGCCGAACTGAAAATTTTAAGCGACAGAAAAGAATCAGCCGAGCACAATACAATTGTAGATTTAATCCGTAATGACTTGAATATGATTGCAAAAAATGTAAAAGTTGAAAAATTTCGTTATATTGATAAGATACAAACTAATCAGAAAAATTTATTGCAAGTAAGTTCTGAAATCAGCGGTAATTTACCCGAAAATTATAATGAGCAAATCGGAAATATATTTGAGAAGTTACTGCCTGCAGGTTCAATAAGCGGTGCTCCGAAAAAGAAAACAATTGAAATTATAAAATATGTAGAAAATTACAGCCGAAATTTTTATACCGGTATTGCCGGTTATTTCGACGGAAAAAATTTAGACAGTTTTGTAATGATAAGATTTATAGAAAAGCAAGGAAATGAATTATTCTTTAAAAGCGGAGGCGGAATTACGAGTATGAGTAAACTTAAATCAGAGTACAGAGAGATGATTGATAAGATTTATATTCCGGTGTAATAATTCAGCATTTCAGCAACTTTATAAGGACACTTACGAATATTTACGGATAAGTAAATTAAAAACTGCAATAACTTGTATTTTGTAATTAATTAAACGTTGTTCGGACTAAACTCCCCGATTAATTGCAATATTTAAATAATTTCGACAAAATTTTATTTAAACCTTTTCGGTTTTTATAAGTCGAACAGTATTTAAAAGTAAACACATGAAACACCATTCTAAATTTTAACACACGAGGTTGACCTAATGCACAAACAGAACCTTTCAGAATGACAAAATGCCCACACGCTGGTGTTCCTATGTGATAATTAAAAACAATAAAAAACACACATGAAACAAATATTAATACTAGTATTCTTTTTTCAAATAACACAAATATTTGCACAAGGCGGGCATCCCGGAGGAGGAATGAACAGAGGAGATATGCCTAATGACGGAATTATCAGAGGAAAAGTTGTTGATGAGCAAACAAATAAATCAGTAAAATTTGCGAATGCCGCATTATTCAGTATGCGTGATTCTTCGGTTGTTGCAGGAGCTGTTTGTGATGAAGAAGGAAATTTTGAATTGAGCGAACTTAAATACGGAAGATATTATTTAATTGTTGACTTTATCGGCTATTATAAAAAAACAATTTCAGATTTGAAAGTTCATCCGAGAAATAAAACAAGCGATTTAGGAACAGTTTTATTGAAACAATCTGCCGAAAACATTGAAGAAGTTGAAATAATAGGAGAACGTAATTTTGTTGAGTATAAAATTGACAGAAAAGTTTTAAATATCAGCAAAAATATAAACGCAACCGGAGAAACAATTATTGAAGCTTTGGAAAATGCACCTTCAATACAAGTTGATATTGACGGAAATGTTACAATGCGAGGAAGTTCAAATTTCATAGTATTAATTGACGGAAAACCTACCGTTTTAGATGCAAATGATATTTTACGCCAAATTCCTGCCTCTTCGGTAGAGAATATTGAGATTATTACAAACCCTTCCGTAAAATATGACCCCGACGGTACAACCGGCATTATTAACATTATAATGAAAAAAGGCAAGAAAAGCGGTTTCAGCGGTGTTGTTAATACTTCCGTAGGAACAGGCGATAAATATTCAGCTGATTTTCTGTTTAATTACAGAGCAAAAAAAGTAAATTATTATATAGGAGCAAATTACGGCGACCGAACTTTTTCAGGAACCGGAAGTTCTTTGCGTGAAACATATTTAAATGATTCAACATACTTTTTAAGTTCCGTTTCCGAAAGAAGCCATCAAAGAAATTATTATTCGGTTAAAGGCGGTGTTGATTTATTTTTAAACGATAAAAACACTGTTTCATTTTCCGGCAAATACGGGTATTTCGGTTTCGGAATGGAAAGAAATTCAAAAAATTATGATTATACTTTTCCTGTTTCCGAAAATATTTATTCGTTTAACGAAGGAACTTTTACGATAGGCGGTGACTTTTACAGTTTAAATTTTGATTATACTCATAAATTCAACAAAAAAGGTCATGAAATTACCGTATTAACACAATATTCATCAAGAAGCGGCGGAATTGAAAATATTGTTATTGAGAATGCCACTAATGAAGATTTTACAAATACATTTAGTTACGAAAAATATAAAACCTTCCAAGACAGAGGGCGAAATGTATTAACCTTAAAGGTAGATTATACATACCCGGTTAATGAAAAAATGAAATTTGAAACCGGCTACCAATCAAGAATAAGAGATGCATCCGGGAATTACATACTTGAAGATTATATTTCGGGAGATTGGGTTTTAGATGAAACTTACAGCAACGAATTAATTTTTACAAGAAATATTCATTCTTTATATTCTTCTTTGTCGGGAGAACTTCTCGGATTACAATATATGTTAGGATTAAGGGGCGAATATACCGACCGATTAATTGAACAAATTACAAGCGGCGAAAGTTACCCTTTGCAACGATTTGATTTTTTTCCGAGCGTTCATTTAACAAAAGAACTTTCAAAAACCCAACAAATTCAGGCATCATACAGCAAACGAGTAAATCGCCCGAGACATTGGTACATGAATCCTTTTCCCGGATATTCAGATGCTTATTCCGAAAGAGTCGGAAATCCGGCATTGCTTCCGGAGTATATTGATTCTTATGAATTATCGTTCAATAAACGAATTAAAAAGTCGTTTTTCAATATTGAAGCATACTTCAGACAAACAAATAACAAAATTAATCGTGTGCAGGAACTTATGAATGACGGAAGAATATTAAATACTTTTGATAATTTGGATAAAGAGTTTGCATACGGTTCTGAGCTTTCAGGTAATATTAATTTTTTTAGTTGGTGGATGCTGTATGCAAATGCAAATATTTACAGGTACAACCTCGAAGGAGAAATTGCAGGAATTGAAACAGGCACAAAAAGTACAAATTATGATTTTCGTATAAACTCAACATTTATGTTTGCCAAAAACAGCAGATTGCAAATAACCGGAATGTATAATGCACCAAGCGTTACATCGCAGGGAACACGTGACGGTTTTTATTATTTCGGAGCTGCTTACAAGCATGAATTTTTCAAAAGAAAGTTATCCGTTACTTTTAATGTTCGAGATATGTTCAAAACCGCAAATTATATTTTTGATTCGGAAGGTGTAGGTTTTTCTTCACATGATGAAATGTTGCGAGAAGCTCCCGTTTTTACTTTAAGCTTGAGTTACAAAATAAATAATTATAAACAAAAACGCGGGAACAGAGGAGACACGGAAGAAATGAATGAAGGCGGAATGTAAACTTGATAATCTGATTTCGATATAAATTACACCATTGTAACCGGAACTTCAAAGGTAAAGCTTGAGCCTTTACCTTTTTCGGATTTAAGTTGGGGCTTGCTGAAAAGCTCAGATGTGCGTCTATTTTGGATTTTGTGAGAAGTAGATGTATATAAATACTTCAAATTGAACAAAATACAAAAGAGATGTGCAACTGAGCAGCAAAAATTTGGTAGTTTTATTAAAATAAGTGCAAGGGGTTCAAGGTGTTTCATTCAGAAACCTTGCACTTTATCAAAAAAACACAAGCATAAAGTATTGAATTGCAGTACGTTTAGCGTTTTTCAGCAAGCCCTAAGATGTATTTTTCCTCCGAGAAGTTTAATATTTTTGACCATTAAACCTTAAATTTCATAAGTTTTATCGGGCGATTAATTGTTTCCTTATTGTGAAAACTATAAAAAGTCACTAAGCAGCTAAATGCAGGTTGGTACAAATAGGCAATTTAATGACTTTTCAGTAAAAATTATATTCCGGGAAGTTTAATGATCGTGTCCGTGAGAATGAACGTGTTTGTGTTCCAGCTCTTGCTCGGTTGCTTCTCTTATATTTACAATTTTTCCTGTAAAGAACAGGTCTTCTCCTGCAAGCGGATGGTTGAAATCTAATTTTACAAGTTCGCCGGTTACCGAAATAACTTGTCCGTTAAACCGGTTTCCTTTATCATCTTGAAGCGGAATAACATTTCCTATATCCAATAAACCGGCTTCAATTTTTCCGTTTTGTTCAAATACATTTTTGGGTATTTCAGATATATTTTCTTCATTTCTTACTCCGTACCCTTCTTCACTTGTTAATTTAAAGTTAAAAGTATCGCCTATTGATAATCCTGCTAAATTATCTTCAAACTTTTGAAGCATCATTCCGTTTCCGAATAAAAATTCTAAGGGTTTTTCTTCATAAGCTAAATCAATAATTTCTTCACTTTTTTCCTCAATCCTTAATTCGTAACTTACTGCTACTACTTTATTTTTTTCTGTTTTCATATTTTTAATTTTTATAAGCGGCAAATATAGTTTTTTTATTTAAGGTGTGCAGAAACAGGAAAATATTCATAAATTTATTGTATTATTGGGAAAAAAAGAAGATGAAAACATTAGTATTGGGAGCAAGCCCGAATCCTTCAAGGTATTCTTACAAAGCAGTAAGATTATTAAAAATGTATAACCATAAAGTTGTTCCCGTAGGTATAAAAAAAGGGGAAATTGAAAATCAAGAAATTACTTTAGGAAAGCCACAAATCGCAGATATTCACACAGTAACATTATATGTAGGTGCGGAAAAACAAGCAGATTATTACGATTATATTTTATCTTTAAAACCTGAAAGAATAATTTTTAATCCGGGAACCGAAAATGAAGAATTTATAAAAATTGCAAAAGAAAATGATATTAAAACTGTCGTAAATTGTACTTTAGTAATGCTTAATTCAGGTTTATTTTGAAAATAATATCAACTTTATAATCTGAATTATTTAAAAAGTTCCAAAATATTTGTTTTTGTCATATTCTTTAAAGGATTGTTGTTGTTAATAAAAGTATCGGCAAGTTTGCTTTTTTTCTCTTGCAATTTTGAAATTTTTTCTTCAATCGTATTTTCGCTAATATACCTGTAAACCATAACTTTTTTGTCTTGTCCTATCCTGTGTGCCCTGTTAACGGCTTGTTTTTCTACTGCCGGATTCCACCATGGGTCGATAATAAAAACATAATCGGCTTCAGTTAAGTTTAAGCCTGTTCCGCCTGCTTTTATTGATATAAGAAAAACACGATTATCAGTATTATCTTGAAATTCTGAAATAACTTCTTCTCTTTTTTTTGTTTGCCCCGTAAGCTTTGAATATTTTATATTGTTTTTTTCAAAATAAGCGGCTAATAAATCTAAATGCTTTACAAACGATGAAAAAATTAATACTTTATGATTTTCGGAAGTTAAACTTTCAATATTTCTGATAATTTCATTAAACTTCCCGGATTCCCCTTCATATTTTTCATCAACTAAAACCGGATGATTTGAAATTTGCCTTAACTTTGTTAATGCACCCAAAACCTCAACCGAAAGTGATTTTTTTTCTCCGCTTTCAATCAGTCCGATAATTTTATTTCTTATTTTTGATTTTTCTTTCTCGTAATAACTTTTTTGTTCCTCATCTTGCTTGCAATAAATTGTTTGTTCCGTAAGCGGAGGCAAGTCTTTTGCAACTTCGTTTTTTGTACGTCTTAATAAAAAAGGATTAATAATTCTTTTTAACTTTTCCTCTTGAATTTCATTAGCTTGTTTTTCAATCGGCTTTATAAAAGTTTGATTAAAAAAGTTTTCATTCCCCAACATTCCGTTGTTTATAAAGTTCATTTGCGACCATAAATCTGTCAGAGAGTTTTCTATCGGTGTGCCGGTTAAAACTAATCTGTATTCCGAGTCTAATTCCAAAACAGCCTTGTAAGTTTTTGAATTAGAATTTTTTATAAATTGACTTTCGTCTAAAACCACATATAAAAATTCATGATTCTTTAATAAATCAATATCATTTCGAATTAATGCATAGCCGGCAAGTATTATATCATATTCATTAAAACGATTAATGTTTCGATGCCTGTTGCTGCCTTTATAAACTAAAACTTTTAACTTCGGAGCAAACTTTTTTATTTCATTTTTCCAATTATGGATTAATGAAATCGGCATTACAATTAAACTTGCTTTTCTCTGAAATTCAGCAGGTTCAGAAGCCTTCTCTACGAAAAGATTTAATTGAGATTGCTGTTTGGTTTCAATCGATTCTTTAATTCTGCTGTTTATTGTTTTTTGCAGCAAAGTTATTGTTTGCAATGTTTTTCCCAAGCCCATATCATCGGCAAGGCAACCTCCGAAGTTGTTTTCCTGTAAAAAATACATCCACTTTAAGCCGTCTTTTTGATAAGGTCGTAATTCTGCTTTTATATCTTCCGGAACTTCCGTTTCAAATTCATTAAAGTGAATTAATTTTGAAATGCTTTTTTTAAACTGCTTGTCAATTCCTTTTATTTCTGATTTTTTAAGTGCGTCAAAATGTGTTTTCCCGAGTTTTAATTTATCCGAATTTTTTTCACCAAACATAAATATTTCAGAATATTTTGCAAACCATTCATCAGGAATTATTGCAATTGTTTTATCGGGCAAAACAAATTCTCTTTTCTCTTTTAGAATGTGATTTCTTAGATTTATAAAGGGAATCTCAAATTTACCGAAAGATACTGTTCCGTAGATATCAAACCAGTCTTTTTTCTTGCTTATTTTAATATTTGATGAAATTTTCTGAATGAAATACTCTTTTCTGTATAAATCTTGCTTAAAACTTACTCCGATTTCTGTAAATTTGTGCTTATTCTCACTCAGCCATTCAACAGTTTCTTGATATTGCAATTCTCTTGCTTTGGTTTTTGCATTAACTTTGAAGTTATTATCAGCTTGCAATATTAATCCTGTATTTTGTATTTTTTTTATAATCTTTTTCTCCCAACTTTCATTTCTGCTGAGTTTTGTGAATTCAAAGTTTATTTCGTCAAACTCTAATTTGGTTTCAAATTTTTTTCCTGAATGGAAGGTTTCATTTTCATAATGAAAATAAAGCATAAAAGCTAAATCTCCTTTCCAATCTTTTTCAAGAACAAGTTCTGCGGTTGCATCAATTCTTTTTTCTTTTATCAAAAAACCTTTAGAACTGACTTCAAATTTTTTAATTGCATTTATTCCGAAGGCTTCAAACCACTTTCTTTCTGCCGATTTCGGAATGCTTATATGCGTTTTGTCAAAAAAAGGTTTCAGTTTTTTTCCGTCAATATCGGCAAAAGAATATAACTTACTGTCTAAAATCAAATTACACGGCTCATTACTTATTATCACAACTGATTTACCGAACAAATTAATTTCTTTTTCCTCATGTTTTACAGATAAAAAATATTTTGTTCCTGCTTCTTCTTTTTCAATATTAAAAACCGTTTTCGCAGGCTCTTTTTGTATGGTAATTAAATCTTCCTTATATAATGTATTGAATTTATCTTTTTTCAGATACATAGGAATATCTGCCTCGCTTAACTTCTCAATAATTGTTATCAAACGCTTTTCAATAAACGGTCTTATGCGTTTTTCAATATCGTATTTTGAAACTGACTTAACAAATTCTAAAGCCTTTTTCTTTTTTGAAAAAATTCTTGCAAGATTCTGATCTGAATAACTTTCAATTGTTTTAATTATCCCTTTTTCTTCTTCCGTATATCGTTCAGGCTGGCGTTCAACATCAGGAAAAGATACATTTTCGGCAATTTCGATAAAATGTTTATTTTTCTTTTCCGTAAAATGGGCAGAAAACACAAACCCGAAAGTATAATGTTCTCTTAAAAGTATTATCAATTCAGACATTATGTTTTTTGACAAATTTAACCGGTAAAGTTAAAGAAAGTTTATAAATCAAAGCAGAAAAAATCAAGCTTATTTTCATTTTTTTCATAATTGCAATTGAGCTAAAAAAACAACTTAATTAGCATCTGCCCATTCCGGAAAAACATTCATGTCAATATCAAAAACAGATTGCCCCCAGTAATACATTGCAAGCGTAACGATTATTACACCTATTATGTTCAGAATAAATCCGGTTCGCATCATATCTTTAATGCGGATTTTGTTTGTGCCGAAAACAATAGCATTGGGAGGCGTTGCAACCGGCAGCATAAAAGCTAAAGATGCAGCCATTGTTGCAGGAATCATAAAAATTAAAGGATTTATTTTAACTGACATAGCTAAGCCTGCAAGAATAGGTAAAATCATTTCCGTAGTTGCTGTATTTGAAGTCAACTCAGTTAAAAATGACATAAAAAATGTTATCGACAATATTAAAATTAAGGGATGAACTTCTGCCAATCCTTTCATTTGCTCACCGAACCAAACAGCAAAACCGCTCTCGGCAAAACCTTGTGCCAAAGCAAATCCGCCGCCGAAAAGCAAAACAATATGCCAAGGCAGTTTTCGTATAGAATCTGCCTCTAATATCCTTTCTCCTTTTTTTGATTTTGAAGGAACTATAAACAAAATAACAGCAATTACTATTGCAACCGTTCCGTCATTTATAAACTTCGGATTTTTAAAAAGTGATGACCATCCGGGAATCGTAAAACTTTCAATTGTTATTCCTGAGCGAAAAATCCACAATAATGCTAATGTAACAAATGCTGTAAAAACAACATTTTCCTCAAAGCTTGCTTTTCCGAGTTCTTTGTATTGTTTTCTGAAAAAATCTTTTCCAATATTTATTGATTTCGAACTTGTTCGATACATTAAATATAAAACCGACCATGCAGCAAAAAGCATAAACAAACTTACAGGCAAAGCAAACACAAACCATTGCGAAAATGAAATTTCGGGTGCATTCGGGAAAATAATCGCAAAAATTCTTGAAAATGATAAATTCGGCGGTGTACCTATTAGTGTTGCAATTCCGCCGACTGATGCTGCATAAGCAATACCGAGCAACAAACTTAAAGAATATTTTCGAGCATCTTTTTTGTTCAAAATCTCATTAAATTTTGAAATTATTGAAATTGCAACCGGCACCATCATCATAGCAGTTGCGGTATTTGACATCCACATTGATAAAAATGCAGTTGCAAACATAAATCCGAACAGAATTTTTCCGTGTCCGGTTCCCGTGAGTAATAATATTTTTAATGCAATTCGTTTATGCAAATTATGTTTTTCCATTGCCATAGCAACCAAAAAACCGCCGATAAATAAAAAGATAATATGATTAAAATAAACAGAAGAAACTGCTTTACCGTTCATAATTCCGAGCAAAGGAAACAGGGCAACCGGCAAAAGTGCCGTAACGGCAATCGGAATCGCTTCCGTTACCCACCAAACCGCCATTAAAACGGCAATGGCAAGTGTTGCGGTAATTTCGGGATTTTGCGGGTCAAGGTCAGCAAAAATCAATATAAATATTGCTGATAATGAGCCGATTATTAAACCGATGGTTTTTGTCGGGAATTTCATTTTTTATTTACTCTACAATCGTCATTTCTTCAACCAAATGCGAAGCTCCTGCAAATTTATCAATTATAAAAAGAACGTAACGAATATCAAGGGTTATATTTCTGCATTGATCAGGATCATACATTATATCACTCATTGTGCCTTCCCAATTACGATCGAAATTTACGCCTATTAATTCTCCGTTTCCGTTAATGACGGGACTTCCTGAATTTCCGCCTGTTGTATGATTTGATGCTATAAAACAAATGTGCATTTCTCCGTTTTCAGCATATCTTCCGTAATCTTTATTGTTATATAATTCTTTTAACTTATCCGGTACATCGTAATCATAAATTTCAGGGTTATCTTTTTCAATAACTCCTTTTAAAGTTGTATAGTATTGGTATTTTACACCGTCTTTCGGTTCATAAGTATCAACTTGTCCGTATGCAATTCGTAAAGTTGAATTTGCATCAGGATAGAATATTTTATTTGTGTCGGCTTCCATTAATGCTTGCATATAAAAGCGTTTTTTCTTATCAATTTGAGTTGTATATTTTTCGGTAAAAGGTGTTATTTTTGTGTAATACACATTTACAAAATCATAAAAAAAGTTGTAAGCAGGTGTGTTTTTTATTTTTTCAATATTTTCTGAACCATAGCTGAATTTCTCCATGAATTCATTAAATTTTTCTTGGTTTAAGAAGAAAGTGTTAGCAAAGTAATAATCTGTATAATAATCGATTATATCTTTTTTGCTTAAATCAAAATGATTAAATGTTTCAAATATGTTCATAATTTCGGGTTGAAATTGTTCTCCTGCGTTTTCATAATAAAGCTTAAATAAAACTTTAAATAATTTCTTATCGGTTTCTTGATTGTAATCTTTAAAAAATTTTGTTGCATATTTTTTTACCGATTCAATATCTTCTTCGGTATTTTTTTCTCCTTTTCTTACTAAACTTGCCATTTTTGAACTGAACTTTACACTTTCCATTCTCCAAATTGCTTCATAAAAATATTCTTCCGCTAAAAAATACGGAGTATATTCGGCATATAATTTTTTGAAATCGGGTAATAAATGTCCGTATTTTGCTATTCGGTCTTTGCTGCCGTTTATCCATTTAATTAGTTGTTCTTCGGTTGCTTCTTTTTTTGCAACTGCATTTAAAATCTCCAAACCTCTGTTTTCTCCCAACCATTTTTTCCAATAATTTGAAACACCTGCATATTTTGCAGAATATTTTATTCTTACTGCCGGATCTTTTTCCATATCAGCACTCATAATATCAATTATGTTTTGGCGGATATTAATTCTGTGCGGATTTATTTTGTTCTTAATCATGTCAACGGCATAAGAAGTAAGATATTCTTGTGTTCTTCCGGGATAACCGAAAACCATTGTAAAATCACCTTTTTTAACACCTTTTATTGAAACCGGGAAGTGTTTAATCGGTTTAAAAGGAACATTATTTTCCGAATATTCGGCAGGTTCATTGTTTTCATCAGCATAAATTCTGAATAAAGAAAAATCACCGGTATGTCGAGGCCACATCCAATTGTCAGTATCTCCTCCGAATTTACCTATTGCAGAAGGCGGTGCTCCTACCAAGCGAACATCTTTATAAACTTTTTGAACGAATAAAAAGTATTGGTTTCCGTAGAAAAAGGGTTTAACTTTAATTTTATAGTCATTTCCTTCTGCCGCTTTTTCTTCTGCTGCTTTAATATTTTCTTCAATTAATTTTTCTCGGTCTTCGTCTTTCATATCGTCTGTAATACCTGCAAGAATTTTAGAAGTTACGTCTTCCATTCTTACAAGAAAGGTTACGGTTAAATTTTCGTTGGGAAGTTCTTCTTTATCAGACATTGCCCAAAAGCCGTTTGTCAAATAGTCATTTTCCAACGAGCTGTGTGATTGAATGTTATAATAACCGCAATGATGGTTTGTAAGAATTAAACCTCTGTCAGAAATAAGTTCTGCCGTGCAACCTCCTCCGAAAATTATTACTGCATCTTTCATGCTTGCTTGATTAATGCTGTATATATCTTCAGCCGTAAGTTTAAAGCCTTTCTTTTGCATTTTATCAATATTATATTTTTTAAGAAAAAGAGGAATCCACATTCCTTCATCAGCTTTTAGATTTGAAACTGCAATTATTAAAATTGCTAATGTTGTTGATATTATTTTTTTCATGTTTTAAAATATTTTTGAGTTTTAAAGTTCAAATATAGAAATTTTGAATGATTAGACATAAATATTCAGACAAGGATAAATTTATTGAGCATAAAAAGGTAATATAAAACAGGAAAACTTGTTTTATTTATACCAAACAATGATTATATTTGTTGAAAATTTTCAAAAACCTTAAATTAATGGAAACTACAATAAAATTTGCAAATGATTTAATTGACTTTTTATATGAAAGTCCGACAGCTTTTCAAGCCGTAAGAAATGTTAAAGCTGCCTTAATAAGAAAAGGATTTAAACAACTTCACAGAGGCGAAAGTTGGAATTTAGAAAAAGGAGGAAGGTATTTCACAACAAAAAATGCGTCTTCTTTAGTTGCTTTTATTGTAGGAACCGGAGAAATTGAAAAAGAAGGTTACAGAATTATTGCTGCACATACAGATTCGCCTGCTTTAAAAATAAAACCTTCGCCTGAAATGACCGGTCAGGGAAATTACTTAAAATTGAATGTTGAAACATACGGAGGTCCTATTTTAAGTACTTGGATGGACAGACCACTTTCTCTTGCCGGCAGAGTTTCGCTGAAAAGTGAAAACGTAATGCGACCGGAAGTTAAATACATAAATATTCGGAAACCTATAATGGTTATACCAAATTTGGCAATACATCTTAACAGAACAATTAATGAAAGCAAGGAATATAACAAGCAAAAAGATATGTTACCGATTTTAAGATTAGTTGAGGAAAAGTTTGAAAAAGACAACTATCTTAAAAACCTTCTTGCCAAATATTTACATGTTGAAAATGATAAAATAATGGACTTTGACTTAAATTTATACGAATTTGAGAGGGGTTCAATAATAGGAGAAAATAATGATTTTATTTCAGCCGGAAGAATTGATGATTTATCGATGGTTCATGCCGGAATTGATGCTTTATTTAACAGCAGAACTGCAAAATCAACAAATGTTATGATTTGCTTTGATAACGAAGAAGTAGGGAGTGAAACAAAACAAGGAGCAGCTTCTCCGTTTTTAAAAGATGTTTTAAAAAGAGTTACTTGGGCACAAAGCACACAAAGAGATGCTTTTTACAGAGCAAAAATTAATTCTTTCGGAATTTCTGCTGATAATGCTCATGCAATTCATCCGAATTTACCCGAAAATTATGACCCTGTTTTGCAACCTAAAATGAATGAGGGACCTGTTATTAAAGTAAATGCAAATCAAAAATATACAACAGATGCTTTATCATCGGCAACATTTCAAATGCTGTGCGAAAAAGCCGGTGTTCCTGTTCAAATGTATGTAAATAAATCTGATATTGCGGGTGGCTCAACATTAGGAAGTATATCATCAACACAGTTGGATATACGAATGGTTGACGTTGGCAATGCAATGCTTGCAATGCACTCAATAAGAGAGCTGTGCGGCGTTAAGGACCATTACTATATGAAACAAGTTTTTGATGAGTTTTATAAATAATTAAAAGAAAAAACTTTTTTTAATTTTATAATACGGGTATTGTTTTGCTCCTAATCCTTTGTAGAATTCGACAGGCATCAGGTTTAAACCGAAAAAATCCAGTGTAATTGCTTTTTCGGAATGAATTTTTAAATAGTGATCTATAAGCCCGTAAAGGGCTTTTTTATTTTGTGCTTCTTTGCTTGAATATGCAACAATAATATTTGTTTTATAATGAGAGCGAATAAATAAAACAGCGGCAATTAATCTGTTTTTTTCATTAAATGCACCAAAAATTTCACCTTTGTTTTTTCTTAACGCAAGAGAAGACAACACTCTTAATTTATTTTGTTTCTTCTTGTTTAATTTATTTACAACTGATGCCAATAATACAAAACCGTTAGGAAGTATGCCCGTATTATAAAACAGTTTGTTTTTTTTTGCAATTTCTAATTGTTCTTTAAAAAAACCGGAGTAAGTTTTTTGAAATGATTTGTAAGGGCTTATTAAATCGATTCGGTACGAATATTTTTCGATTAACTTAGAAGAATAAACAGTTAGATTTTTATTGTCGGAATAAAAACTATAAAGTTTTCCGGCTAAGGGTTTAAAAAAATCTGAAGTTATTTCGACATTTAAATTTTGCGATATATATAAATTCAACTTACTCAAAAATATCGGCTTTTCGATTATCTTTATTCCGGCAATTTTTTTAACAGGGACGGGAAAAACTGCTTTATAATCATCAATAATTAGTGCATCCCATTCGATATAAACAGCATCAAGATACCAAGAATAGCCGAAAACATCACCGTTTTGTGCACGAGAGATACATTTATCCCACAGGATAAAATCAATATCTTTATTTTTTATATATTTTATTTGAGGCATTATTTAAATTTACAATATTTTTTCATCTGCGAAACTAAAAAAATCACTAAAAGAAACAATAATATGGTCAAGTAAAGAGATATCAACAATTTCGCAAGCAGCTTTTAGTTTTTTTGTGATATTTACATCTGAGTTGCTCGGTTTTACATTTCCGGAAGGATGATTATGACAAACAATTATGCCGGATGCTGTTTTTTCTATTGCCGCTTTTAAAATTATTTTAACATCGGTAACTGTTCCCGAAACTCCTCCTGCACTAATTTTTTTTAATTCAATAATTTTATTTGCTCTGTTTAAAATGATTAACCAAAATTCTTCATAAGGTAAATCTCCGAGTTTCTGACTAAATATGTCTGCAACATCTTTGCTGCTTTTTATTTGCTTTTTTTCAATAACTTCTGATATTTTTCTTCTTTTACCGAGTTCCAAAGCAGCAACAATTGAAATTGCTTTTGCTTCGCCAATTCCTTTAAATTTTTGCAAATCTGTTACGCTCAGTTTTGCAAGTTCGTTTAAATTATTTTTCGATTCTGCCAATATTCTTTTAGAAAGTTCAACGGCAGATTCACTTCTGTTTCCCGAACCTATCAGTATAGCAATTAATTCTGCATCAGACAAACTTTCGATTCCTTTTAAAAGAAGTTTTTCTCTGGGACGGTCATCTGCTGCCCAGTTTTTAATAGATGTTTTGGGTGTTTTTTTCATTAGAACATTAATTCTTCGGGCTATATTTTGCTCTATACAAACCAGTTACGAAAATATTAAAATTATTTGCATTATTTTTATGGAATTATTGTGAAAATTCCATCTATATATCAAACGACAAGGTTAACAAACAACTAAATTAAAATTTAAAGAAGAAAACCTAAATCAAAAACAAGGAAAACGCTAAAAACTGTTCTTAACCGAACAGTTTTTTTATATTTTAATTCCTGTTATCAAAACATCGTCAACCTGATTAAAACTTCCTTTCCAATTTTCAAATTCATCTTTAATAATTTTATTTTGTTCGTTCATTGTTTTGTCGGAAATTGATAATAAAAGATTTTTCAATCGTTTTGATGAATACTTTTTAGTTCCTTCGTTATTAAACTGATCGGAATATCCGTCGGTAAAAAGCCACATTATATTTCCTTTTTCAACTTTAAAATTATGCACGGTAAAAGGCAGTTCTCTATAGTGTATTCCTACGGGTTGTCTGTCGGCACTATACTTAATCATTGTTTTGTTTTTACCTTTCCCGGAAATTAAATATAGCGAATTGTATGCACCGGCAAATTGAACTTCCTTTGTTTTTTCATTATAAGCAAAAACAGACATATCCCAACCGTCCTTCTGTTCTTTAAAATTTCCTTTTTGATTTAATGATTTTTTTATCTTATCTCTTAGGTTATTTAATATAGTATCGGGTTGAATAAAATATTCGGTAACTATTTCGTTCAAGAATGACATTCCGGTTATACTTAACAAAGCACCGGGAACACCATGCCCCGTACTGTCGGCAACAGCAATAAATATTGTATTTTTTATTTTTTTTGACCAATAAAAATCACCACTTAAGGCACCTGCCGGCTTATTATATATTGCGTATTCCGAAAAATCGTGATTAATGTTTTCAAAAGAAGAAAGCATGGCTTTTTGAATTTTTCCGGCATATTCTATGCTGATATTAATGTCTGAATATGCTTCATTTAAAAGTGTATTTTTATTTTTTAATATCAGGCTTGTTTTTTTATTTTTCTTATTAAACTTAAAAAGCAGAATTGAGAAAATTACAATAAATATTAATAACAGCGATATTATAATTATCACTAAAAATTGCTTTCGGTTTTCTTTCTTCTGCACCTTAATTATTTGTTGTTGCAAAACTTGATTCTCTTTTAATAATTTATTTTCAGTCTCTTTTTTTTCAGATTCATATTTAATTCTTATTTCATTAATTTGATTTCTTACTTTAATTCCGACTATTGAATCTTTAACTTGCATTGCTGATAATGAATATTTAAAAGCACTTCGGTAATCGCCGGTTTCCTCATATAATTGATAAAGTAATTTATAGGTGTTTATTAACTCTCTTTGTTCTCCTATTTTATTTATATAATTCAAACTTGTCAAATATGATTCTTTTGCCTTATTATATTTTTTTAATTTAAAGTGCGATCTTCCTAATGCTTGATATAAAAATATTAAACCTGAATAATAATTAAATTCTTTTTCGGTTTTTATTGCTTTTTTGTAAAACTCTACGGCTTTTTTATAATCTTTTTCCATTTCATAAGTTTCGGCAATATTCCCGAGCTCAATTGCCGCTTCAAGTTCTTTTCCTAAACTTTTGTATATATTATATGCTTTAAAATAATATTTTCTTGAATAAGGATAAAATGATTTAAAAAACTTTATTACTCCTTTTTTCTCGTATGTATTAGCTATTCCGAAAGAATCATTTTTATTTTTGAAAACGATTAAGATTTCATCAAACAATTTTTCTGCTCGGTCATAATCTTGTACGTCTAAATAGACAGTTCCCAAATTACCTTTTGCCTTTAAGCTATTTGTTATATCTCCTTTTTTTTCATAAAATTTTACAGCTTCTGTTCCGAAATAAATTGCCTTTTCATATTTTCCTTTTCGCCAATAGTTTTTGGACAGTCCGAGAAAAACAACTCCTTTTTTATCTAAAATCTCGTAATTATCCGTTAATTTATTTATTGCTTCGTAATGTTTAAGACTTTTATCGTAATTTGAGGTGTGAAAATAAGATTCGGCAATAATTTCTAAAAACTCTGCTTCTTTTTTAACGTTTTTTTTATTGCGAGAAATATCCAATCCTTTTTCTGCAAATACTATAGTTTGTTCAAAATCTCTAATTTGTGAATATGCCCGAGAAATTTCTGAAATAAGTTCTGTGTTTTTGTTTTTTTCGTATAGCACAAGAAGAGAGTCAATCTTTTCATTTTGAGAAAATACGAACAAATAATTTGCAAAAATAATAAGGCTTAGTATGAATATTTTTTTCTGCATAATATTTTTAAGGAGTATAAAAATAGAAAAAAAACTTATTATATGATACTTTAACCTATAAATGTCGAAATTATTTCGGTAAGTTCTTTCTCTTTTTCAATATGAAGAAAATGCCCTGTATTTTTAATTATCTTTATTTTTGCACTCGGAAAGTTCTCAAATATGTTCTTTTTGTCTTCGGCTCTATAGTACAATGAGTTACCTCCGAAAACAAAAAGTGACTTAATATTACTTTTTTTCTGGAATTTAATTTCTTGGTTGATTTCATTTAAACTGTTCATTAAAGTTTCAATATTTAATTTCCATTCAAATTGTTTTTTCTTGTTTTTTGTAATATTTTTTTGAATCAATTGAACGGTAAATTCATCATTAAAAAACGATTTAAAATGGTCTGATATTTCTTTTCTGCTTTTAGTACTTTTTAAGTTAAAGGCTTGCATCTTTTTTAGAATTTTTTCGTGATTGATTAATCTTTCGGAAAAATCAAAATATTCTCTCGGAGAAATATCAAGAATTATCATTTTATTTACTTTTTCAGGAAAATCAGATACAAACTGCAAAACGGCTTTTCCTCCCATCGAATGCCCGATAAAAGTTGCATTTTTTATTTTCACATCTTCCGTAAATTCATTAAAATCAGAACTCATTGCCTTGTATGTATTCAGCTTAGCATTAGGAGATTGTCCGTGATTTCGCATATCGAGAAGATACACATGATATTCCTTTGCTAACTTTTTTGCAATCGGAATCCAATTATCCGACATACCGAATAAACCGTGTGCAATTATTATCGGTTTACCTTTGCCGTATTCTCTGAAAAACAACTTCATTTTTTAAATTACTATTGTAAATTTCTGAAACTGGTTTCTATTTCTTTTGAAATATTTTTCAAAACTTCGTCGAAAGGAGGCATTCCGTTAATTTCGGTAACATCATGTGTTTCTTTGTATTTATCTATAACAGGAATTGTTTTGTCCTCATGTTCTTGAAGTCGTTTTACAATTTTTTCGGTACTTGAATCATAAGGCATTTTTGCACTGGTTTTGCTTCTTTTATCGAGCCTTCTTATAAGTTCCAAAGTTTCAACTTTTATATCGAATATTTTTGCAATGTATGAATCGTGTTTTTTTAATAAACCGTCTAAAATATATGACTGAACAAGTGTTCGAGGAAAGCCTTTAAAAATAAATCCTCTGACACCTTTTGAGTTTTGAAGTTTTTGCTCAATCAAAGGAATTACAATATCATCTGGCACTAATTTTCCGCTTTCATACAATTTTTTGATTCTTTTGCCTATATCACTGTTTTTTTTGATTTCTTCGTCGAGCATTGTCCCGGTTGCCACAAACTCCAGATGATATTTTTTTGCCAATGCTTTTCCCAGAGAACCTCTGCCCGACCCCGGATGCCCGAACATTACAATGTTTAATAATTTTTTACTTAATCTGTCTATTATTATTTTATCAATATCTTCTGTAACGCTTGATATTGATTGCATACCGTTTACGGCAATATAATTTCCTCTTTCTTTATAGAAGTTTAAAACAGGCAATGTTTTTTCTTTATATTCTTTTAATCTGTTTCTTATAACAATCTCATTATCATCACTTCTGCCCGATGTTTTTCCTCTGTTTAATAATCTTTTAACAGATTCTTCCTCATCAACTTCAATACTGATTAAACTGTCTAAGCTCGAACTTAGTTTAATCATTAAACCCTCTAAAATATATGCTTGAATATAAGTTCGCGGAAATCCGTCAAACAGAAAACCGTTAACTTCCGAATTTGATTTGATTGTTTTTTCAATTATTTGAACAATTATTTCATCAGATACCAAACCGCCTTTTGCAATAATGCTTTTTGCCTCGAAACCGAGTTTTGTTCCTGCTGCTAATTCTTTCCTCAGCAAATCTCCCGTAGAAATATAAAAAAGATTATACTTTTTAATTAAAAACTCAGATTGTGTTCCTTTTCCCGCTCCGGGCGGTCCGAATAATGCAATGTTTAACATAACTTAATTTTAATTGCACTAATTTATAAATTTTATCCGACATATAAAAAAATGAGTAAAAACAATATCTTTGCTAAATGCAACAATTAATTCTAAACAAATTAAAAGATTACAGCCTGTTTTCAAACAAAAACAACCGTCTGATTCTAAGAACACTATTTATTTCAGAGTCAGGGATTAAGTTATATTTAAGAAAAAAACTGCCGAAAAATACTTCAATTGAATTATACAATCATAAAAACAAAAAGATTACAAATTTTGACGTATTATATTCAGAAAATAATACGATTATTACCCTGAAAGGAACATTTGAACTTCAAACAAACTATTTTATTAAAATTAATGCAGAAAAAACACAAGTTATTCTAAACCCCGAAATTAACGGAATTTTAGATACCGGTTTTTTTTCGGATGATAAAGGTTTCGGTGTTCATATTAAAAATAATAAAGCATATTTTAAATTATGGTCACCGCCTGCCGTAAAAGTTGAGCTTTTGCTTTTCGATGAAAATCAAAATAAGATTAATATATCAAAATCCGGATTCTTTAAAAATACAAAACTCGGCATTTGGGAATACTCCTTAAACCCGGAAGATGTTAAATTAAAAAACATAAACGGATTATTTTATCAATATAAAATTTTTGCTTACGGAAAGGAAAATATCGCACTTGACCCTTATGCAAAATCAATGGCAATATTCAACTCAAATTCAGAAGATAAAATCGGGAAAGGAGCAATTATTGATTTTAAATCAAATGCAGCAAATCCTTCAAACTTTAAAAAAACATACAGTAATTTCAAATTCATTGAAAATGAAACAGATATTATTGCTTATGAAATAAATGTAAGAGATTTCACAATACAACCGGGAATTATTAATGAAAATATTGCCGGAACATTTAAAGGATTAATTGAAAAAATTGATTATTTAAAAGCCCTCAGCATAACACACGTTCAATTAATGCCTGTGAATAAAGCATATACACAAAATGAAATTAACAGAGCTTATACCGGAAAATCTGCAAAAGAAAGTAATTATAATTGGGGTTACGACCCGATGAATTATTTTACACTTGAAGGCAGATATTCTACAAATCCGAAAAATCCATACTCCCGAATTTATGAATTTAAAGAAATGGTTCAAGTACTGCATGATGCCGGAATAGGTGTTATTCTTGATGTCGTTTTTAACCATACCTATCTTGCAAATACATTTGAAAATATTGCGCCAGGTTGTTATTACAGATTAGATGACAATTTCCAAATTTCAGGTCATACCGGTGCCGGTGCAACAATTGAAAGCAGAAGAAAACAGGCCAGAAAATTTATTATTGATGTGCTTAAATTTTATGTGCAAGAATATCATATTGACGGTTTCCGTTTTGATTTAATGAGTTTTACTGATAAAGAAACTATGCGACAAATTCGCAAAGAAGTCGGTTTAACTTACAATCCGGATAATAAAAATGAACTTATTTTACAAGGTGAAGCATGGAACTTTACAGATTTAAAAGAAGATGCCGTAATTAAAACAGATTTCGATTCTTTAAACATCGGAATTTTTAATGATACATTCAGAGATGCTCTTGCCGGCAACGGTTACCAACATGGTTTTATTCACGGCAACGAAAATAAAACCTCACGCCTTGCCTCTGCAATTATCGGAGGAATAAACACTTACGATTCCGGCAACTTGCCTTTTAACAAAGATGTATTTTTTAATCCTTATAACCTTTTTGCAAAAGAAGCGGCAGATTGCCTAAACTTTTTTTCTGTTCATGACGGCTTAACGCTTTGGGACAAAATTAATTTAACCGTAAAAGATAAAAGCAAAAAAGAAAGACTGCGAATAATGAAATTCGCTTATGCAATTTTATTTACTTCACAAGGAAAAATTATTTTACACGGAGGAGACGAAATTTTGCGTACAAAACCTTTGGCAGACTATGATATTGAAAAACATCGAGCATTTACCTCTGATAAAATTGACATTGAAGAAGATTCAATATATTTTCACGAAAACTCCTATTGTTCAAATGATTATACAAATATGTTTCGTTGGGACAGATTGACAAATGAGTATTCTGACATCGCAAATGAATTACTTGATTATGTAAAAGGCTTGATAAAAATGAGGCAGTCAATTTCTGCTTTCCGATTTAACAATAAAGAGCAGGTAAATCATAATATACATTTTTTAACTGCCGATAATAAGCCAAAAAATGTAATTCATTCATTCAAAAGTTATAAATTGAAACAACTTAAATTAAAGTTTTTAAACGGAATCCCGAATGAAAAATATTATTTAGTCGGAGAAATTCATAAAAACAATCCAAACCCTCTTGAAAACCGGTTTAAAGTTAATTTTGATAAATCAGGAAACGGAAAAATAATTTTCACAAAAAACGAAATTCAAGATTTTGACTTGAATAAATGGAATGACGATCGAAACTTGAATTTTAAACTTGTTAAAACAAAAGGAAAATGGGATTTTCCGGAATTTGCATATACAAAATTCGGACACAACTCAATAAGTCCGGAAAATATTAATAAAAACTTCGAAATTGAAATAGACTTAAGCATTAAAGACTTTAACAATATCTCAGTTCCTTATTTCAATAATAAAAACTATATTGCATATATAATTAAGCAAAAAAAAGAATCTGAATCACAACGCACAGAAAAAAAGCAACTTATAATAGCACATAATGCAAGTTCAGAAACTTTAACATTAAATATTGAAGAACTTAACAAACCTGATAATTGGAAAATAATTGTTGACAGTAAAAATACGGGGACGGAGGTTATTAATAATTCAGATGTAAAAATAGCATATAAAAAGGCTACAATTCCTCGAAAAAGTTCTGTTGTAATACAAAGTAAATAATTTCTGTTTAGTATTAAATTTTCTACTTTTACAAAAAAAACAGAAACATTGTATTGAGAATGATAAAAAAAGACATTTCATTATCACTAATAATCCCTGTATATAATCGTCCGGACGAAGTTGATGAACTTCTTGAAAGCCTGACAAAGCAGACAATAAGAGATTTCGAAGTTATTATTGTTGAAGACGGTTCGCAAAGGAAATGTGATAATATTGTCAATTCTTATTCAACACAACTAAATATTAAATATTTTTTTAAAGAAAACTCCGGACCCGGAACAAGCAGAAATTACGGAGCAGAACGAGCATCCGGCAATTACTTTGTAATATTAGATTCTGATTGTATTATCCCTGAAAAATATATTGAAATTGTTTTAAAAAATCTTAACGAAGACTATACAGATGCATACGGCGGACCCGATAAAGCACATAAAAGTTTTTCAAATTTTCAAAAAGCTGTAAATTACAGCATGACCTCTCTTTTTACAACAGGCGGAATACGCGGAAAAAGCGAAAACGTTGATAAATTCTTTCCGAGAAGTTTTAATATGGGATATTCAAAAGAAGTTTTTGAAAAAACAGGAGGATTTTCGAAAATGCGGTTCGGTGAAGATATTGACTTGAGCATCAGAATAATAAAAAACAAATTTAAAACAAGATTAATAAAAGATGCATTTGTCTATCACAAACGAAGAACAAGTATAAAACAATTCTTTAAGCAAGTATATAATTCCGGTATTGCAAGAATAAACCTTTATAAAAAATATCCTGAATCATTGAAAATTGTCCACTCATTCCCGTCTGTTTTTATCTCATGCGTATTTTTATTGTTAATCTTCTCATTTTTTATTTCACCATACTTTTTACTTCCCGTTATTTTACATATTTTATTAATCTTTTCAGACTCTTCAATTAAAAACAGTAGTTTAAAAATCGGAGCAGTTTCAATAATTACATCATATATTCAATTTATCGGCTATGGTTCCGGCTTTATATTTGCTTTTATAAAAAATGTTATTTTCAAAAAACAAATTTCAGGAGCTTTTAAAGATAATTTTTATGATTAAAATATGAAACAGCAATTTTTTCCTTTATTTCGACGTTATTTAGCTGTAATTTCAAATCATATTTTTACAAAATATTTTTTTTTAAAAAATTTGTAATTATCTTTGCTTCTTAAAATGTACTAATTATTGATTTTTAAATAAGAACTATGAGAAAAATCGTCTATTTCTTGCTGTTATTTTTGATTATACCTTTGATGTCTGATGCACAAAGATGGAAACACGAGCGACTGTCAGCATACGGAGGTGTCGGAACAAACTTTTTTCTTGGTGATTTAGGAGGCGGGGCAAAAGATGCTGCCCACTATTTTAGTGTCAGAGATATTGATTGGGTTTATACTCGCCCGGTTATTCAAGGCGGAATCAGATACAGACTGTTAAGAGATTTAGCTGTTAAACCTACTCTTACTTATGCAAGGTTAAAAGCTGACGATGCCGAATCGGAAAATTTAGGAAGAAAAAGCAGAAATTTACATTTCAGAACAAACTTGTGGGAAATAGGAACACAATTTGAATACTATTTTATTAAAGAAAAACATCTCGGACGATATACATTTTCAAGTTATAAAGGAATAAATAAGTTAAGTGCTTATTTTTCTCTCGGCGGTGGTGCTTTTTATTATAATCCTAAAACAGAATCAGTAAGAGGTGCAAAAGATTGGACAGCATTAAGACCTATGCAAAATGAAGGTGTATCTTATGGTTATGTAGGAGGATACTTTAGTATCGGCTTAGGATTTAAATATAATCTTGACGAACAATGGGCAATAGGTTTAGACATTTCTAACAGATACACAACAACCGATTATTTAGATGATGCTCATGATACCTATTCAGGTATCGGCAACGGATATGATGACAGACATTTATTGAGAGATGACGCATTAGGAGTTGTTACGGACATACCCGGAAGCCCTTATCCTGCAGGCTATCCGAAAAGAGGAAATCCTGACTATAATGATGCTTATTTATTTACAATAATAACAGGCTATTACAAAATTAACAGTGTTTTCAGTATGCCTAAATATTAAAAAATATTTACAATAAAATATCGAATTGTTTCATTTTTACACAATGTTTTTTTACAAAAACAGTTACTGTTAAAAATGAAACAATTTTATTTTAACCATAATAGTACACAGTGAACAAAAATTTAATTATTTTAATAATACTTTTTTTTACATTAAACTTAAAATCTCAAAATAATAATATTGAGCCCGGCATTACTTTAGGAACATCTTATTATTTAGGCGACATAAATCATTCTCGTCAATTTTACTCTCCCGGCTTGGCATACGGTTTAGCTGTCAGGCACTCATTTAATGATTACTATGCCGTAAGACTAAATATTCTGAAAGCAAAAATAACAGGAAATGATGCAGATTTTTCAAACATATATCAACAAACCAGAGGATATTCCTTTACAAATAATATAATTGAAGTCGGTTTACAAACAGAATTTAATTTTTCAGACTTTAACTCTAATATCAGAAAAAGTAACGCCCCGTTTATTACAGGCGGATTAGCTGTTGCTGTATCTAACTCATTTTCTGATTATACAATTGCAATCCCCATAGGAATAGGCTATAAATACTCCCCTTCAAAAAAAATAACCATAAGTGCCGAGTGGGTATTCAGAATAACAGCATCAGATAAAATGGATTTATTGTTGCCTAACGATGCAAACTTAAAACAAATCACAAAAGCAAATAATAATGATTGGTATTCTGTTGCCGGAATTACCGTTACTTATAATTTGAAAAATGATAAAAAATGGTGCCCGGCTTATCAAAAACCAAGGAAATAGCACAAATGAATATTCTGACAAAACTTGACAAAAAAAAGCTTCCCGAACATATAGCAATTATTATGGACGGAAACGGCAGGTGGGCTAAAATCAGAGGGAATAAACGAGTATTCGGTCATAAAAACGGAGTAAAATCAGTAAGAGAAATTGTTGAAGCATCCGGCGAACTCGAAATAAAGCATTTAACACTATATGCTTTTTCTACAGAGAATTGGAAACGACCTAAATTTGAAGTAAATGCTTTAATGTCTTTATTTATTACTGCCGTGAAAAATGAGACAAAAAATTTAATGGAAAAAAATGTCAAGCTCAGTGCAATAGGGAATTTGAACACTCTGCCTAATAATGTTCGGCAAAATTTAAACAGTATTATAGATAAAACAAAAAGCAATACCGGTTTAAATTTGATTTTAGCTTTGAGTTACAGTTCACAACAAGAAATTACCGAAATGGTCCGAAAAATTTCAGCCAAAATAAAAAACGGTGAAGCTAAAGTGCAAGATATTACAGAAGAGTTAATCTCAAACAATATGCAAACATCAGGAATTCCGAATCCCGAACTTCTAATAAGAACCGGCGGAGAAATAAGAATAAGCAACTTCCTGCTTTGGCAAATTTCTTATACTGAACTCTATTTTACAGAAACCCTGTGGCCTGACTTTACAAAAGAGCATTTTTATACTGCTATTTATGATTACCAAAAAAGAGAACGAAGATTCGGAAAAACAGGAGAACAAATAAAGAATAAAACTTCCCTTAATTAGAAAAATTACAATTCTAAAATTGAAAACAAATATTATCTTTGCAAAAAAAATCAGAGATGTAACAAAATTCCTGTTAAACCGTTCTAAGATAGTTACAAAAAATATGTTAAAATTATAACTGATGATAAAAAAGATATTACTGTCAATAATTTTTATTGCAATATACAATATAACATTCAGCCAAATTGATATTGATTACGAAAACCCGAAAGAATATGAAATTGCCGGAATTCAAACAAGAGGAATCAGATATCTTGACCAAAATGCACTAATTCAAGTATCAGGCTTATCAGTCGGTAAAAAAGTATTAATTCCCGGAGATGATATTACAAATGCTTTAAAAAAAATGTGGGAACAAAAAATGTTTTCAGATGTCGAAATCAATGCTCTCAGAACAGACGGGAATAAAATTTGGTTAGAAATTTACTTAGAAGAAAGACCAAGGCTTTCAGAGGTTAGGTATTACGGAATCAGAAATTCAGACCAAGAAGAACTAAACGAAAAATTAGAACTTATTAAAGGGCGTCAAATAACCGACAACACCTTAATCCTTTCAAAAAACATTATTAAAAATTTCTACGCAGAAAAAGGATTCTCAAAAACCAAAGTTAAAATCTTTAAAAAACAAGATACAACATATCAAAATGCTGTAATTCTGAATATATATATAAACAAATTTAAAAAAACACGTATTGAAAACCTTATTATAAAGGGGAATACCCTTTTCCCCGAAAGAAAATTAAAATGGTTTAAACTAAAAGATACAAAAGAAAAAAGATGGTACGGACTATTTAAACCTTCAAAATATATAAAGTCAACATTTAACGAAGACAAAAAAAATCTGATTGCAGAATACAATAAAGAAGGATACAGAGATGCAAAGATAATTGAAGATTCTGTTTATGATGCAAATGAGCAAAATGTTAATATTTACATTAAAATTGAAGAAGGAAAACAATATTATTTCAGAAATATAAAATGGGTAGGAAACAAAAAATATGAAACAGAAGTTCTTGAAAAAAGGTTGCAAATAAAAAAAGGAGACGTTTATAATAAAGAAAAATTAGACAACCGTTTAACAGTTGATGAAGACGCTGTAGGCAATTTATACATGGATAACGGATACTTATTTTTTAATGTAAGGGCCATCGAAAAGAAAATTGAAAACGATTCCGTTGACATTGAATTAAGAATGTATGAAGGGCCTAAAGCAAGAATTAATAAAGTAATAATTAAAGGTAACGACAGGACAAATGATAATGTTATCAGACGTGAATTATACACAGTTCCGGGAGAACTGTTCAGTAAAAGTGATATAATACGTTCAATACGAGAACTTGCAACACTAGGACACTTCGACCCCGAGCAAATCGTCCCGACACCAATACCTAACCCTGCAAACGGAACAGTTGACATAGAATATTCTCTTGTTGAAAGAGGAAATGACAGAGTAGAAATCTCCGGAGGTTGGGGAGCCGGAATGTTGGTCGGCCGTTTAGGTCTTACTTTTAATAATTTTTCCATTCAAAATATATTTGATAAAAAAGCTTGGAGACCATTGCCTACCGGTGACGGCCAAAAATTCAGCATCAGTGCACAAACAAACGGAACAGCATATCAATTTTACAGTATTTCATTTCAAGAACCTTGGTTAGGAGGAAAAAAACCAAATTCTCTGTCTGTTTCTTTTTATTATAACATCCAATCAAACAGAACAATATATAATCCTGACCCAGAAGAATTACAAACAGCTAAAGTTGCCGGAATTTCAATAGGTTTCGGAAGGCGTTTAAAATGGCCCGATAATTATTTCAGTTTATATCACTCATTAGGTTATCAAAATTATAACTTAAGTGATTGGAGGTATCGTTCATATATTAAAAATATAACAGACGGAAGATTTAACAACATAACTTTAAACACAACTTTCGGAAGAAACTCAACAGACAATCCTTTATACTCAAGAAGAGGTTCCAACTTTTCTATCGGACTGGAATTAACACCTCCCCTT
>JAKISF010000015.1 GCA_021648725.1 Bacteroidales bacterium
TCGGCTCGTCACATCCTGGGGCTGGGGAAGGTCCCAAGGGTTGGGCTGTTCGCCCATTAAAGTGGCACGCGAGCTGGGTTCAGAACGTCGTGAGACAGTTCGGTCCCTATCTGTTGTGGGCGTTGGAAGCTTGAGAGGACCTGACCCTAGTACGAGAGGACCGGGTTGGACAAACCTCTGGTGCATCTGTTGTGCTGCTTAAGTGCATCGCAGAGTAGCTATGTTTGGAAGAGATAAGCGCTGAAAGCATCTAAGCGCGAAGCTCACCTCAAGATGAGATTTCCTTTAAGGGTCGTTAAAGACGATGACGTTGATAGGCTGCAGGTCTAACGGTAGCGATGCCGGAGCCGAGCAGTACTAATTACCCATAAACTTTCATCACCAATGAGGACAGTTTTCTTTTAGTATGTCATAAATTTATTTAAATGCCTAAGGTGGCTATAGCGACGGGGTTCCACCTCTTTCCATATCGAACAGAGAAGTTAAGACCGTCAGCGCCGATGTTACTGCTAACGCGGGAAAGTAGGTCGTTGCCTTTTTATTAAGCCTCAATCATTATTTGATTGAGGCTTTTTTTATGTTTCAAAATATATTTTTTATATAGATTTTTTTTTTTTATCTCATATTCAATATATACATTTGCAAATGATTTATATATTTATTAATTTACTCAAAATCAGTTAGTTATGTTTATTTTAATGGTTGTTGTTTTTGTTCTTGGCTATACTATGATAGCTTTGGAACATCCTTTAAGAATTGATAAAGCTGCTCCTGCTCTGTTAATTGGTGTATTGACATGGGTAATTTATATTTTAGGTGCCGAAACTATTTTGGATCCTGCAAATATTGCAGCTGCTGCAAAAAGTAATTTAGATAATTTTTTGCACTCACATTTTTATTTAGAATTTGCTAATATATATAGTATGTCCCATGATGGATCTCCTGTTCCTTTTCATGAACAGTTAATCCAATTTATTGCACATCATGAAATACTTCATCATTTAAGTGAAATATCAACTATTTTATTTTTCTTATTAGGAGCTATGACAATAGTTGAAATTGTTGATCAACATCAAGGATTTAAAGTAATTACAGATAAAATAAAAACTACAAACAAAGTTAAATTACTTTGGATATTAAGTTTTTTAACTTTTTTCATGTCTGCTGCATTAGATAATTTAACTACTACAATTGTATTAGTTGCTTTACTAAGAAAGCTGATTGACGATAAAAAAACAAGATGGTTTTATGCAAGTATGGTTATACTGGCTGCAAATGCTGGGGGTGCATGGTCTCCGATAGGCGATGTGACTACAATTATGCTTTGGATCGGCGGACAGATTACAGCAGCTAATATCATTGTGATGGTTTTTATTCCGAGTTTAGTAACAATGGTAATTCCTTTAATTATCTTATCTTTTATGATGAAAGGTAATGTAACAAGACCCGACAGCAGTAACCAAAAAGATTTAGTTTCCAAGAAACAGCAAGTTCTTATTTTAATATTGGGTGTTTCAGCATTGTTATTTGTACCTGTTTTTAAAACCGTAACTCATTTGCCTCCGTATATGGGAATGTTGTTAGGGCTTGGAGTTTTATGGACAATTACAGAGATTTTACATCGTTGGCATAATGCAAAGAAGAATAATATAAGTACTGACAATAATAATTTGGGAACAGGTACCCATGCTAATTCAATTGAAGGAACAAAGATTGAAAAGTTACAAGTTATTAAAATATTATCTAAAGTTGATGTTCCTACAATATTATTCTTTTTAGGTATTTTGTCTGCCGTTGCAAGTTTACAATCTGCGGGACATTTAGGAATATTAGCAGAATTTTTAGATAAAAATTTAGGCGATATCTATTTAATAAATATTGCAATTGGTCTTTTATCTTCTATTGTTGATAATGTTCCGTTAGTTGCAGGTGCAATGGGTATGTATGAAATAGCTCCACCGGATGCTGTCGGTTATGCATCTCATTTTGTTGTTGACGGTACATTCTGGGAATTTCTTGCGTATTGTGCAGGAACAGGCGGTAGTGTATTAATTATCGGTTCTGCGGCAGGAGTTGCGGCAATGGGTATGGAGAAAATTGATTTTATTTGGTATTTGAAAAAAATAAGTTTACTTGCTTTAATCGGATATTTAGCCGGTGCAGGAGCATATTATTTACAAATGACTATTACCGGTCATGCATAAATAATGTATAAACAATAAAAAGCGAGATATTTACATTAAATATCTCGCTTTTTATTATTTAGTAATTCAAATTCATTAATATATTTGTATTTTTACTTTTACTTAAATAATGATTTATATAAAGACATCGGAAGAAATTGAGATAATGCGCGAAAGTGTATTATCTGTTTCTCGCACATTAGCATTGGTTGCAGAGCACATAGGAGAAGGTGTTGCAACAGAGAAATTAGATAAATTGGCGGAAGAGTTTATCCGAGATAATGGAGGAGAGCCTTCTTTTAAGGGGTATCAAGGATTTCCTGCAACTTTGTGTATGTCGGTAAATGAAGAGGTTGTACACGGCATTCCCGGAAACTGTGTTTTGAAGAGCGGTGATGTTATTTCGGTAGATTGCGGTGTTTATAAGAACGGTTTTCACGGTGATCATGCTTATTCTTTTAAAATCGGAGAAGTTTCAGAAGAAGTTTCAAAATTATTAAGAATTACAAAAGAATCTTTATACAAAGGAATTGATGCTGCAATTGTCAGTAACAGAATAGGTGATATCGGATATGCGATTCAGTCTTATGTTCAGAATGAAGGATATTCAGTTGTAAGAGAATTAACCGGGCACGGATTAGGGAAAAGTTTGCATGAAGATCCTTCTGTTCCCAACTTCGGAAAACGAGGGAGAGGGCAAAAAATTGAAAACGGAATGGTTTTGGCAATTGAACCGATGATTAATATGGGAAAAAAAGCCGTAAGACAATTAGCTGACGGTTGGACAATTATTACTGCCGATAAAAAACCTTCTGCCCATTTTGAACACGATGTAGCAATTATTAACGGTAAAGCAGAAATATTATCGACTTTTGATTTGTTGGAAGATGTATTGATAAAACGAGGAATGGAGATTAGTTAGAAAATAGCTGTTAATAACTCAATATCTTTATAATCCATATTAAACTTTTTGGCAAGTCGTTCGTTTGTTAAAATACCTTCATAAATAAAAGTTCCGTTTCTTATTTCCGGAATATTCCTGATAATATTCGGTGTTGTTTTTTCATGACTGATTTTTTGAAGTATCGGGAAAATTGTATTACTAAGGGCTACCGATGCTGTTCTTGATGTTTTAGATGCAATATTCGGAACACAATAATGGATAATTCCGTGTTTTTCAAACGCGGGGTTTCCGAGGTGTGTTATTTTTGATGTTGCAAAACAAGAGGCACTGTCTGTATTTAAATCAATAATAACACTTCCTTTTTTCATAGATGCGATCATTTTTTCAGAAATTAGGATGCTCTTTTCATCTTTTGTATTATCTAATGCTCCGATGACCACATCTGCAGTTTTCAGTGCTTTGTTGATAACTTGTTTTTGAAGTACGGAAGTAAATAAATTAATTCCGATCTTGTTTTTTAAATTTTGAAGTCTTGAAATAGAGTTATCAAAAACTTTTACTTGTGCTCCGAGACCGATTGCTGTTCTTGCAGCATATTCTCCTGCCGTTCCTGCACCGAGAATAATTACTTTTGCAGCAGGTATTCCGGTTATACCGCCTAACAATATTCCTTTTCCTGTTTCGGGATTGCTCAGGTACTCACTTGCGGTATTTATTGCCATAATACCGGCGATTTCATTCATTGTTTGTATGAAGGGGTTATAATTTTCAATGTCTTTCATTAATTCAATTGCAACTGCGGTAGTTTTTTTTAACTTAAATTGTTTTATTTTATTTGCAGACTGTGTGTTAAAATGCAGAGCAGATATTGTTATTTGGTTTCCTGAAAGAATTTTTATATCTTCTTCCTCAAAAGGTGAAACTTTTAGTATAATTTCAGATTTGAATACTTCTCTTCGGTTTTTTATAACTGCTCCGGCAGATGTGTAGTCTGTATCTTTCCAACGACTTTTAATGCCTGCTCCGGATTCGATTGCAATTTGGTGACCTTCATCGGTTAATTGTTTAACTGCCTGCGGTGTTAAAATTATTCGATTTTCATACTTGTCGGTTTCTTTTGGTATGCCGATAAATAAGTGACGTTTGCTTTTTTTTTCCTCAAGCATTTCTGCTTGCGGAAGTAATTTTTCTTCAAATAAATATTTTCCGGTAGCTTTTTGAGAATTTGTCATTGTAAATTATTAATGATTTTAGCTAATCTCAAAGTTACTAAAAAATTATGAGAAATTTATTTTTTCTGAATTAAAGATTCTGTTTCCGTTTTCTTCTTCTGTTATTGTTATTTTAACATAAGTTTCCGGGAGCAGGTTTTCAATAAGTTCAGGCCATTCTATAAAGCAATAATTATTATCGTAGAAATATTCTTCATAACCGAAATCATAGGCTTCTTCCTGTGTTTTGATTCTGTAAAAATCAAAATGAAAAATGTTAATGCCGTTTTTACACGAATATTCATTTATTAAGGCAAATGTGGGGCTTGTAACAACTTCGGTAACTCCGAGTATTTTGCAAATTTCTTTAATGAAGGTTGTTTTTCCGCTTCCCATTTTTCCGTATAATGCAAAGATTTTTTTTTGCGGATAATTTGCTAATATTTCTTTTGCAATTTGGTTTAAGTCATTTGTGCTTTTTGCTGTATATGTTTTCATTTAAGATTTTAATTCTTTTTGATTATTTATTTAGGTGTTAATGTTATATAAGGTAACAGCATTTCTTCAAGTGAAATTCCGCCGTGCTGAAATGTGTTTTTATAATATTTTACATAGTGGTTATAATTGTTAGGATATGCAAAGAAATCAAAATTATAAGCAAAAATATATGAAGAGCTTATGTTTGAAACCGGAAGTCCTGCTTTTTCGGGATCGGTAATTTCAAAAACTTGTTTTTTCTTATATGCTAAATTTCTGCCGTGTTTATATCTTAAATTAGTTGTTGTATTTTTATCTCCCACAACTTTAATCGGGTTTGTAACATTTATTGTTCCGTGGTCGGTTGTGATAAAAATTTTTATTTTTTCTTTTGCAAGTAATTTAATAAGATTTAAAAGCGGAGAGTGTTCAAACCATGTAAGTGTTAAATCTCTGTATGATGCATCATTGTTTGCAAGTTCTCTTATCATTTTTGTATCAGTTCTTGCATGAGAGAGTGAATCTACAAAATTATATACAACTACTGAAAGTTGATTTTGAAGTAGATTTGAAAGGTTTTCGTTTAATCTTTCTCCGGCTTTATTATTTAGAATTTTATTGTATGAAAACTTAACTTTTCTTCTGTAACGGAGAAACAAATTTTCTAATAATTCTTTTTCAAAACTGTTTTTTCCGCCTTCCTCTTCATCATTAAGCCAATATTCAGGATGTCTTTTTGAAATTTCAAGCGGTGTTAAACCTGCAAAAAAAGCATTGCGAGCATATTGAGTTGCTGTGGGTAACATTGACATCCAAATTTCTTCTTTTTCAATATTCATAAGATTGTTAATAATCGGTTCCATTGCTTTCCATTGGTCGAACCTTAAATTATCAATAAGAATTACGAAAACTTTTTCTTTATTATCTAATGCGGGAATAACTTTTTGTCTGATAAAGTCAAAAGGCATTTTAGGTCTGTTTTCATTTTCGGGAGAAAACCAATTTATGTAATTTTCTTTAATAAATTTTGCAAATTCTGTGTTTGCATCTTCTTTTTGCTGAATTAAGACTTCATCCATTGTATTGTCTCCGGATTTATTTAATTCAAGCTCCCAATAAATGAGGTTTTTATATAATTCTTTCCAGTCTGAGAAACTATTTGCTGTACTTATTTCTCGGTTTATTTTGTTGAATTCGGTTTGGTATTTTGAAGTTGTTTTTTCTGTTATAAGGCGTTTATTATCTATGTTTTTTTTTATTGAAAGAATAATTTGTTTAGGGTTAACAGGTTTTATGAGATAGTCATCAATTTTAGATCCTACTGCGTCATCCATTACATCTTCTTCTTCGTTTTTTGTTACCATAACAACCGGAGTATAAGGTCGAATCTTTTTTATTTCAACCAAGGCATCTAAACCGGAAATTCCGGGCATGTTTTCATCTAAAAAGATAATGTCATAATTGTTTTCTTGAATCAGGTCAAGTGCATCATCTCCGTTATTAGCGGTTGAAACAACATGTCCTTTTTCTTCAAGATATAAAATTTGGATTTTTAACAAATCAATTTCATCATCAACCCATAAAACTTTTGCATTAATCATATTAAATTTAATTTGAGGATTACAAATATAAACAGATTTTATTTTTTATACTTGCATAACTTAATTAAGCCGTAAATTATTGTAAAATATATGGTAAGACCAAAAAAATATCTCGGCCAACATTTTTTGAAAGATAAAAAAATTGCCTACAATATTGTAAATGCTTTGGAGGGGAACGATGTTGCTGATGTGCTTGAAATAGGAGCGGGGACAGGTGTTTTGACAGAAATTTTATTAAAAAGAGATTTTCGGCTTTACACAATTGAAGTAGATAAGGAGTCTGTTATTTTTCTGCAAAACAATTTTATTGACCTGCAAGACAAAATTATTGAAGGTGATTTTTTGAAGTTTGATTTAAAATCATACTTCGACAGTCAGATTGCCGTAATCGGTAATTTCCCGTATAATATTTCAAGTCAGATTTTGTTTCGTGTTCTGGAATTTAAAGAAATGATAACGGAAGTTGTAGGAATGTTTCAGAAAGAAGTTGCCGAACGTATTGCTTCAAAACCCGGCAATAAAGTTTACGGAATATTAAGCGTATTGATGCAAGCGTATTATGATATTGAATATTTGTTTACTGTTGATGAAAGTGTTTTTTATCCGCCTCCTAAGGTTAAATCAGGAGTTATAAGGTTGAAACGCAAAGAAAATTATGTTATTGATTGTAATGATAAGTTATTTAAGCAAATAATAAAAATGGGGTTTAACCAAAGAAGAAAAACTTTGAGAAATTCACTAAAGCAAATTACCGGAAATATTGATACTTCGGATTTAATTTTCAATAAAAGACCTGAACAACTAAGCGTTAATGAGTTTGTTTTTTTAACTAATTTAATTGAAGAAAAAATAAGAACAAGCTAAAACGGATAACCTATTCCGATATTGAATTTCATATTATTTGCAGTAATAAGTTGGTTAACCGGAATCCATCTGTTGCCTTCCGGGAGTGAAGGGTCTTTCACTTTCAGTCCGATATCCAGCCTTAGAATTAAAAAGTCAAAATCCATTCTTATTCCGAAACCGGAGCCTATAGCAATTTCTTTGTAGAATTTATTTATATCAAATAAAGCACCTTCTCTGTTGTCTTGTTCGTTAATTGCCCAAATATTACCTGCATCAACAAAAAATGCTCCTTCCATTTTCCAAAATAATTTCATTCTGTATTCAATGTTGCCTTCTAATTTAATGTCGGATCTTTGTCTGTAATACAGCACTGAATCTTGATTGGGGTCAAAGTATGAACCGGGACCTAAGGAGCGTTCTTCCCATGCTCTTATTCCGTTTGCTCCTCCGGAATAATATTGTTCGCTGAAAGGAATTACATTAAGATTTCCGTAAGGAAAAGCTGCACCCGCAAAAAGCCTGAATACAAATTTATCTTTTGCTCTGTTTAAATCTTTGTAATATCTGATTTCAAAATCTGTTTTAATAAATTGTGCAAATGCGTTTCCTAATAAAATATAACTTCCGTCAACCTTTTCTTTATTTCTCAAATCCATGTATTTATACAGTAAATTTCCTGCTGCTTTTGCATAGGCTGTAATATAAAAATTATTTTTACGGTTTTTGTCTGATTGGTTGTTGAATGTAAACTTATACGGAAGTCCGAGAACAAAACGGTCATCATAGTTTTCAGGTAATACTACTTCTTCAAAATGGTTGAAAACTTTTAAGAAGTCGGCAGCCGGACCGATTGAGTGTTTTATTGCCTTTGTTTTATTCCAACTGTAGTTCATTGCCCCTCCGGCAACAGACCAAGAATAGTCGGGTCTGTCGGTATAACTGAATTTTGCATTTACAATAGTTTTAGGGTTGCTTCGTTGTATAAACTTTTTTAGAGGAAACGGAATAAATAAACGGGGGAATTTTATACTTAAATCTGCACCGAATTTTCTGCTGTTAAATATACCTATGGGTTCAGGAATTTCGTAATTGGGATTTTTTGTAATTCTTTTCAATTCTCCGTTCAGCTTCAGGTTAAATGTTTCTGTGTTTCTGAAAAAGTTATTGTGAATATAGTTTAAATTGGCTGCTATACCCCAATTTCCGGAAGTGTGTGTTGTTTCTGTTGTTAACTCCCATACTTGTGATTCATCTTGTGTAAGTTTTATTTCACAATCTATATATTGAACGGAGTCTGAAATTTCAGAAAATGTTTTTGATTTTGAGAAGTTGATATTTGCAGTTTGAATTACAGGAAGTGATGCTAAATATTTATATGATGATTTTATTTTATTTAGATTGAAATAATCACCCGGAGCGACATACAATCCGCGAGCAATTGCTTTAGGGTTGATACGCGGAATATTATTATAAATAAAGTTGAATTTTTTACTTGTTTTTGAATAATATATTATTGTATCGTGGTTTTGATAGTATTTGTTTTTATTTCTGAGGGCTTCATTCGGTTTAAAGTAAGGATAAATAAAAACATTTTTTATAATGTGTTTTTTGTAAATTATTTCGTTGCCGTCTTTATCTTTTATTTTTGAAATATTAACAGTTATATCTGCTTTTTTGTTTTTACCTATTGTATCAACAGAAAAAAAGATAAAATCTTTTGAAAAATTATAATATCCTTCATTTCTCAAATTGTCGGAAATTCTTTTTCTTTCGTATTCAATTGTCTGTATATCAAATCTGTTTCCTTTTTTCAGTAATGAGTTTTTACTATTGCCGGTTACAATTTTATATATGTTATTATCTTCAATTTTGTATTTTATGTCAGAAATTAAATATGGTTTGCCCTGTAAGATTTTATATGTTATTTTAATTCTGTTTTTACTTTTATAAGTATTTATTGTATCAATTTTTATTTGGTAATATCCTTTGTTTTTCAGAAATACTCTTACCTTTCGTCTGTTTCTGAAATAGTCGTTTTCTGAAATATATACCGGCTCTTCTCCAAGTTTCTTACTCCAGTATTGTTTTTCGCAATTTTTTTCTTCTTGCTTGTCTTTTTTTATTTGAAGTTTTCTTAATTTTTTTATTTGTCTTTTGTATTTGTTTGTTTTTTTGTCCGGGGTTTCAATGTTTTTTTCTAAACGCCTTATTTTTGTATTTGTCAACCCTATCTTCTTTTTATTTTTTTCGGAGCATCTTTCTTCTCTCTTTTTTTCTTTTTTTGTAACTTTTTCTTGATTAGGTAAATTGTAAATCCAGTATTTTAGAGGCATAAAAAGAAACCGGCTATTTGGTTTCGGCTTTATTAATTGTTCAATGTCATACTTCTCAAAGCCTGCATTTTTTTTGTCATATTTATTTTTATCTATTTCAATTTTAACTTTTGTTAATCTTTTTTTATTTTTTGTTTGAGAATAAGTATTATTTGAAAAAAACAACAAAATTGAAATTATGAATATTTGAATTATTTGTGTTATTTTGCGTGTTTGCATTTTATAAACTATATATGCTGTCAAAAAGTAAAATAAAATTCTTTAATTCGATAAAATTAAGAAAATATCGTAAAAAACATAAGCTTTTCGTTGCCGAAGGTAAAAAAATAATTAAAGATTTAGTTGATTCGGGTTTTGTTGTTAAATATATTGTTGCCGAAAAAAATGATTTTGATTTTAAGTTGAATTCGTATGCAGAGTTAATTTTGACAGAATCCTCAGAGTTTAAAAAAATTAGCAGTTTAAAAACAGTTCCGGATGCAATAGCATATTTTCAAATTCCGGAATATAATTTAGAATATAATAATTTAAAAGATGAGTTAACTTTGTTTTGTGACGGTATTCAAAACCCCGGCAATATGGGATCAATTATCAGAACAGCTGATTGGTTCGGCATTTCAAATATAATTTGCTCGGAAGATACGGTTGATATATATAACCCGAAGGTTGTACAAGCAAGTATGGGAGCAATAGCACGAGTTAAAGTTCATTATGTTGATAAAGTTTATTTTTTTGACAGAATAGAGGGTAATATTTATGTTTACGGAACATTGCCGGAAGGTGAAGATTTATATAAAACAAATTTGAAAAAAGAAGGGATTATTGTTGTAGGAAATGAAGGTTCGGGTATTTCGGGTGAACTTTTAAAGTATGTTTCAAAAAAAATCAGTATCCCTAATTTTTCAAATAAAGAAAATAAAACCGAATCCTTAAATGCATCAATTGCAACTGCTGTCGTTTGTGCCGAGTTCATGCGGCAGAATAAAAAAGAGGAAAATTAATTCCTCTGTCATTTTATTCTTCTGATTTTTTCCCGCTTTTCAAAAAGGCTCTTATTTTTTGTTCTAATTCGTCTGCAAGTTCAATGTTATCTGTCAGCAGTTTTTTTACAGCTTCTCTTCCTTGTCCCAATTTTGTATCTCCGTAGCTGTACCACGAACCGCTTTTTTGAATAACATCAAATTCCGCTCCCAAATCAATTATTTCTCCTATCTTAGAAATTCCTTCACCGTACATAATATCGAATTCTGCTTTTTTAAACGGCGGTGCAACCTTATTTTTTACTACTTTAACACGAGTTTTATTTCCTATTACATCAGCATCGTCTTTTATTTGCCCTATACGTCTGATATCTAAACGAACAGAAGCATAAAACTTTAAAGCATTACCGCCTGTTGTAGTTTCGGGATTCCCGAACATTACTCCTATTTTTTCCCTTAATTGGTTTATAAAAATAACGCAAGTTTTTGTTTTTCCGATATTAGATGTCAGTTTTCTTAATGCTTGTGACATTAATCTTGCTTGCAAGCCCATTCTTGAATCACCCATATCGCCTTCTATTTCTGCTCTTGGTGTAAGTGCAGCAACAGAATCTATTACAATAATATCAACAGCTCCCGATCTTATTAAATGATCTGTTATCTCAAGAGCCTGCTCTCCGTTGTCGGGTTGTGAAACAAGTAGATTATCTATGTCAACACCGAGTTTTTTTGCATAAGAACTGTCAAAGGCATGTTCTGCATCTATGAAAGCTGCAATTCCGTCTTTTTTTTGAGTTTCAGCAATAATGTGTATAGCCAATGTTGTTTTTCCTGATGATTCAGGACCGTAAATTTCAGTTACCCTGCCTTTCGGAACTCCGCCTATTCCGAGTGCATTATCTAAAGCAATTGAACCGGTAGAAATTGACGGTATATCAACTACTGCGTCAGAGTCTAATCGCATTATTGTTCCTTTGCCGTATTCCTTGTCAATTTTATTTAATGTAGATTGTAAAGCTTGTAACTTTGCAGATTTTGTATCTTGTTCTTTTTTTGCCATAATTTTATTTGAATTTATTCATTAAAAGCTTTCATTATTTGCTCAAAATGTTCTTTTGTTTTAACCTTTTTAAATATTTTTAATATAATACCCTTGTCATCAGTAACAAATGTTGTTCTGAAAACACCGTCAAAAGTTCTTCCGTACATTTTTTTCTCTCCCCAGACACCACAATTAGTCATTATAATTTTTTCTGTGTCGGCAATTAATTTAAACGGAAGTTTTAACTTATTTGAAAATTTTTCGTGAGATTGTTCGCTGTCAGGGCTTATTCCAATAACTTCAAAGTTATTATTCTTTAATGTATCATAATTGTCTCTGAGGTTTATTGCTTCATTTGTACATCCCGGTGTATTGTCTTTCGGGTAAAAGTATAAAATTACTTTCTTTCCTTTTATATTTTTTTTCTCAATAAATTTTTCGAAGTCCGGAATAATGTCACCCTCTTTTAAATGTGTCATATATTTTTTATTACAAAATTATCCTAAAAAATTGAAATATGAAATAATGCCGAGTAAATAATATTTTAATGTTTTTTGAATAAATCACTTGTTTCATAAGATACACAGTGTCAGAAAATTATATTTTTGCATTAAGGGTTGAATAATTTTTACTTAAATAAATTTGAAACCTTTTTTTAATTTTTGCGTATATCCTAATAAACAAACCTTAATTCCTAAACCTTATAAAATAAAGCAAAATGGACGAAACTACAGAAAACATACAAGTAAGTGCAGAAACTGAAAGCCTTGTGGACAGTTTAATTGAGAAATATGTTGATTTAACTAAAATAGAGTAATTTAGTTTTACATTAACTTTCGTTGCAGAATAATTGATTTTGGTTAATAAATAATAAGCATGATAGGTTTTATCATGCTTTTCTTACATATATAAATTTATGTAGGAATTATTGAAAATGTACCCTTTTCAATGTAAAATCCAAAATCATCTTATGATCAAAAGCCAAATCCGGTAAATTGCTAAGGGAAAACCATGAAACTTCTTTAGCATCATCTCCTGCAGTAGTTTTTATTTTATTATTTCTTATCTTTGAATAAAAAACAACAGAAACTGTTCTTTCTCTCGGGTCTCTGTCAACATCGCTAAATGTATTAATTTGGATTAGGTTGTCAGCAATAATTCCGGTTTCTTCTTTTAATTCTCTTTTTGCTGCATTTTCTGTCGTTTCGTCAATATCAACAAATCCGCCCGGGAATGCCCAAGTATTTTTAAAAGGTTCATGTTTCCTTTTTATTAATAATATTTTTGTCTCCTGTTCTTCTTCATTCAAAATTATACAGTCAACTGTCAGTGCCGGTCTGGGATATTCGTAACAGTATTTCTTCTTTTTACTCATGGCAGCGTTATATTTTACAAGCAAAAATAGTAATTAGTTTTTATATTTCAAATGCGAAACGTTTTTTTTGTGGAAACGCAATGTTAATATACAACAAATCAGAAGTATAGGCGTGAGGTAAGCTGTTGAAAACTTTTATTTATAAATTTTTATATCTTAGTGAAAATCGTTACTTTCGCAGTCTTGTTTAAGAAAGAATAAGGAAAGAAAAATATTATGACAAAAATTGAAAATAATAATAACGGATATTCAGCTGATAATATTCAGGTGCTGGAAGGTTTAGAAGCTGTCAGGAAACGTCCGGCAATGTATATCGGAGATATCGGAGAAAGAGGATTACATCATTTGGTTTATGAAGTTGTTGACAACTCTATTGATGAAGCCCTTGCAGGACATTGTACACATATTGAAGTTTATATTAATGAAGATAACTCAATAACAGTTAGTGATGACGGAAGGGGAATACCGGTTGATTTTCATGAGAAAGAAGGACGGTCTGCATTAGAAGTTGTAATGACTGTTTTACATGCCGGAGGAAAATTTGATAAAGATTCTTATAAAGTATCCGGCGGACTTCACGGTGTAGGGCTTTCATGTGTTAATGCCTTGTCGTCAACATTAATTGCGAATGTTTGCAGAGAAGGTAAAAAATATCGACAAGAATATTCAATAGGAAAACCTTTATCAGATATTGAAGTTATCGGAGAAACCAAAAATCACGGAACAGAAATTACATTTGTTCCTGATATGACGATTTTTAATGTCGGGGAATACAAATATGATATTTTGGCAACAAGAATGAGAGAATTGTCATTTTTGAATAAAGGAATTAACATTGTTTTAATGGATAAGAGGGTAACTGACGAAGAAGGCAATTTTAAAAGCGAAAAATTCTATTCTGAAGAAGGATTAAAAGAGTTCGTTGAATATCTTGACCAAACAAGGGAACCTTTAATTGAAAAGACAATTCATATTTCAACGGTAAAAGATGACGTTCCTGTTGAAATTGCTTTGCAATATAATACTTCATTTACGGAAAACATTCATGCCTATGTTAATAATATTAATACACATGAAGGCGGAACACATTTAACCGGTTTCAGACGAGGTTTAACCCGAACTTTAAAAAATTATTCTGAATCTTCCGGAATGTTAAATAAATTAAAATTTACAATCAGCGGAGATGATTTCAGAGAAGGATTAACAGGCGTTATTTCCGTAAAAGTTCAAGAGCCTCAATTTGAAGGACAAACAAAAACGAAACTTGGCAATTCTGAAATAAGTAAAGTTGTTGACCAAGCAATAAGTGAAATGCTGGGTAATTATCTGGAAGAAAATCCGACAGATGCAAAACGTATTGTTCAAAAAGTTATTCTTGCAGCAACAGCACGTCATGCAGCAAAAAAAGCACGTGAACTTGTTCAGCGCAAAAATATTATGACCGGTGCCGGTTTGCCCGGAAAGCTATCTGATTGTTCAGACAGAAACCCGGAGAACACAGAAGTATATCTTGTGGAAGGAGATTCTGCGGGTGGTACTGCAAAACAAGGGCGTGACAGAAAATTTCAAGCAATACTTCCGCTAAGAGGTAAAATTTTGAATGTTGAAAAAGCAATGCAACACAAAGTTTTTGAAAATGAAGAAATTAAAAATATTTTTACGGCTCTCGGTGTAACAATCGGTACGGAAGAAGACAGCAAAGCCTTAAATCTTGAAAAATTGCGTTACCATAAGATTATAATTATGACGGATGCCGACATTGACGGAAGTCATATTACAACTTTAATTATGACTTTCTTTTTCCGTTATATGAAAGAACTGGTTGAAATGGGTTATTTATATATTGCAACACCGCCTTTGTATCAAGTTAAAAAAGGAAAACAATCCATTTATTGTTGGAGTGAAGATGATAGAATTGCTGCAATTGGTGAACTCGGAAAAGGAAGCGATAAAGGAGTAAGTATACAGAGATATAAAGGTTTGGGCGAAATGAATGCAGAACAACTTTGGGGAACAACAATGAATCCCGAAACCAGAACTTTACAACAAGTAACTATTGATAACAGTGCTGAAGCAGACAGGATTTTCTCAATGCTGATGGGAGACGATGTTCCCCCACGCAGAGCATTTATTGAAGAAAATGCAACTTATGCGAATATTGATGCATAAGTAATCTAAGATTTAAAATTAATAATTACAAAAAATCCCTCTTTAAAATAGGAAGGATTTTTTGTAGTTAAATGGCTTACTCAATAAACATTAAAAATATGGAAGGAACATCAAACAAGGCAATATATGGTGCTCTTATTGCAAATATAGCCATTGCGATAAGTAAATTTATTGCTGCATCTTTTACAGGTTCATCTTCGATGATGTCTGAGGGAATACACTCTTTGGTTGATACCGGTAACGGTATTCTTTTGCTCTTGGGAATTAAAAAAAGTAAAAGACCGGCAGATGAAAAGCATCCTTTCGGTTATGGTAATGAGGTTTATTTTTGGAGTTTTATTGTTGCAATTTTAATTTTTGCACTTGGCGGCGGATTTGCTTTGTATGAAGGTATAGTGCATATTCTGCATCCAAAAGAGTTAAATGATGTTATATGGAATTATGTTGTTCTGTCCTTGGCAATTGTTTTTGAGGGCTCAGCTTTGCTTGTCGCATTAAAACAATTTAATAAAACCAGAAAAGGGAAGTCATTTTTTAGAGCTTTAGTTGATACAAAAGATACTTCAACAGCTGCAATTGTAATTGAGGACAGTGCTGCATTAGTAGGCTTAACCATTGCTTTGTTAAGTGTATTTCTCGGACAAATAACCGGTATCGTGTATTTTGACGGAATAGGATCTGTTCTTATCGGGCTTTTATTAATTAGTGTTTCCGTATTTTTTGCTTTAGAATGTAAAAGCCTTCTTATAGGCGAAGGGCTACAAGAAGAAGATGTTGAAAAAATTGTGCAAATATTAGCTTCCGAGAAAAATGTTACGGCATATAAAAGACCTCTCAGTCTGTATTTCGGACCTAATGAAGTATTAATTAATTTAAATGCAAACTTTAAAGACGATTTGATATCTGATGAAATAGAACAAACAGTTGACAGAATTGAAAAGCAAATAAAAAGTAGAATTCCCGCGGTAAATCGAATTTTTATTGAGGCAGAAACCATAAAAACAAATAAAACGAAATAATTTAATTCAATATAACAAGAAAGGAAGTTTTGTTAAAAGACTTCCTTTTCTTATTTTTGTAAAAATACTTCAATATGAAAATACAGAAATTAATACTCGAAAATTTCAGAGGTTTTAAAGGAAAACATGAAATTGAATTTAAACCTGATGTTAATGTTTTTGTGGGTATTAATGGTGCAGGGAAAACTACTGTTCTTGATGCTTTGTCATTTTTTTTAAGGTGCTTTATAGAAGAATATTCTACTCCATTAACATTTGAATTCAGTGATAAAAATTCAATAAATATTGATTCTAAAACTGCAAGTTTAAGAGTGTATTCTAATAGCTTAGCCTATGACACAATAAAATTTGATGAAAATGGTTCTATTAGCTTTGGACTTTTCGGTGATACTAAAAAAGATGTTTGTCAAAAAGATATAAATAATTTACCTGTATTTTTATATTTTAATGTAAATTTTAAGGCTCCTCTTCTAGGTGTTGCTAAACTAAGTGAAATATACAAAGATGCATTAGGAATAAACTCTACTCATTTTAAAAACTTTTTTAATTGGTTTAACAATGAAGAAAATATCGAAAATGAAAAAAGATTAAACGTAGATGATAAATACAGAAATCCCAAATTGGAACTTATAAGAAAAACAGTAATAAAGTTTTCAGAAGAAATTAAAGGATTCAAATTTGAGAAATTTAGAGTTCATCGAGATGCATCAGATAAAGCTCAATTCATTTTAGAAAAAGGGAAAAACAGGTTGTATTTTGATATGCTTTCCAACGGTGAAAAAGCAATATTCTATTATGTTGCTGATATTGCCAAACGATTAGCAATTGCAACCCCTGGTAATCTTAATGCAAATAAAGAAGGTAAAGGTATTGTTTTAATTGATGAAATTGACTTGCATCTACATCCTTCATGGCAAAGAAAAATTATACCTGCATTAACTAAAACTTTTCCGAATATTCAGTTTTTTATTACAACACATTCACCACAAGTTTTAAGTAATGTTAAACATGATAATATTATTGTAATTGAGGATTTTAAAATTAAAAAAGATATTGCACATACGCTTGGCAGGGACACAAATTCTATTCTTTATAATATTTTTAATGAAGAAAAAAGACCCGAAGAATATAAGCAAAAAATAAATTCAATTTACGAACTGGTTGATAATGATAAAATTACAGAGGCAAAAAAAGAACTTGATATATTAAAACAGGATATGGGAGAAGACGATGTTGAAATAAATCGTATTCAAATGCAAATTGATTTAATGGAATAGGGCAATGAAATATATCAAGAAGGAAAAAGAACCAAATAAATTAAAAAAATACAGAGAAACAACTTCTGATGCAACATATAAAGGATTTGTTGATACTGATAGTTTATTGAAAAAATCATTGTTGCAAGAACAAGGACATGTTTGTGCTTACTGCATGCAAAGGATAAGTTTAAAAAGAAGTTCAGGTAAACCGAAAATTGAAGTTGAACATATTTTATCACAAAAACACTATTCTGAAAAATCATTAGATTATAATAATATGCTTGCAGTTTGCAACGGTAATCTCGGAGGAGAAGAACATTGCGATAAAAGCAAAAAAGAACAAGAACTAAAAGTTCTTTCACTTTTAAAAAAGGAATGTGAACATTTAATCACTTACAGTACAAGCGGAGAAATAAAATCAATATCAAATAATACAGATGTTATCTATGACATAGAAACAATTTTAAATCTAAATAATCAGGATTTGATTGATATGAGAAAAAATGCTGTTATAAGTATTCTTAATGTTTTAAAAGAAGATTATCCGCAAACACAATGGAAGAAAGAGCATTTTGAAAAAAAGATTCATGAATATTCTGAAAAGAATACAGACAGTAAATATCTTCCGTTTTACGGATATATTATTTGGTATTTGAATTTTCTAAAAAGCAAACCAAAATACAATTAAGATAAACAGAAAAAGGAAGTTTTGCAAAAAGACTTCCTTTTCTTATTTTTGGCATCTCAAAATTTGAAATAGATATTAGACAATAATCTAATATCTGACATCTAAATACTAAATTCAAAAATGAAAATATCCTACAATCAACTCAAACAATACATTGATATTAATTATAAAGTCGAAGATCTTTCTGAAATTCTTACCGATATTGGATTGGAAGTAGAAGGAACCGAAGAGTTTGAAAGTATTAAAGGCGGAATGGAAGGTTTGATTATCGGAGAAGTGAAAACTTGCGAAAAACACCCGAACGCTGATAAATTAAGCATTACAACCGTTGATACAGGAACTGGTGAATTATTCCCGATTGTATGCGGTGCTCCGAATGTTGCTGCCGGTCAAAAAGTTGTTGTTGCGACTGTAGGAACAAAACTTTATTTTAACGATGATGAAATAACCATAAAAAAAGGAAAAATCAGAGGAGAAGTTTCAATGGGAATGATATGTGCCGAAGACGAAATAGGTACCGGAACATCGCATGAAGGCATTTTGGTTTTACCGGAAGATGTTGAAACAGGAACTTTTGCAAAGGATTATTTTAAAATTGAAAAAGATACCATTTTTGAAATCGGTTTAACGCCTAATCGTGCCGACGGAGCTTCACATCTCGGGGTAGCACGTGATTTAATTGCATATTTCAAACATCAGGGAAAAGATTTAAAATTGAATAAGCCGGATGTCAGCAATTTTAAAGTTGATAACAATAATTTGCAAATTTCCGTTGAAATTAAAAATAAAGATGCTTGCAAACGATATTCAGGTATCACAATTTCAGGAATTGAAATTAAAGAATCTCCGGACTGGTTGCAAAACAGGCTTAACGCAATAGGCTTGCAGCCGATTAACAATGTGGTTGATATAGCAAACTTCGTCTTGCACGAAACAGGGCAACCCTTGCATGCTTTTGATGCCGATATGATTAAAGGGAAAAAAGTTATTGTAAGAACATCGAATGAAGGAACAATTTTTAAGACACTTGATGAAGAAGAAAGAAAATTGCACAAAGACGACTTAATGATTTGCAATGCAGAAGAAGGGATGTGTATAGCCGGTGTGTTCGGCGGTGCTGATTCCGGTGTTTCTGACAAAACCAAAAATATCTTTTTAGAAAGTGCTTATTTTAATCCTGTTTCAGTTCGTAAAACATCCAAACGACATGCTTTGCAAACAGATTCTTCGTTTAGGTTTGAAAGAGGTGTAGATCCAAATAATACTATTTATCCCCTAAAACGAGCAGCTCTGTTAATCAAAGAACTTGCCGGCGGAAGTATTTCTTCCGAGATTGTTGATGTTTATCCGGAACCGATTCAAGATTTTAAATTTGATGTGCTATATTCTCATATCGACCGATTAATCGGAAAAAAAATTGAGCATGATGAAATTGACACTATTTTAGAAGCTCTTGAAATTAAAATTACAGACAGAGACGGTGATAGAATTTCGTTAGAAGTTCCGCCGTATCGTGTGGATGTTACGCGTGAAGCTGATATTGTTGAAGAAATTTTAAGAATATATGGTTACAACAGTATTGATTCATCAACATCTGTGAAATCAACTTTGGCTTATGCACCGAAACCTGATACCAATAAACTTAAAAATACAATTTCAGCCTTTTTAAGTTCGCAAGGTTTTTCCGAAGCCATGTCAAACTCTTTGACAAAAGGCAAATATTATGAAGCTGATAATGATTTTAAAGAATATAATTCTGTTAAAATACTCAATGCTTTAAGCAATGATTTGAATGTTATGAGGCAAGATTTGCTTTTCGGAAGTTTGGAAGCTGTAATCAGAAACGTAAACCACAAAAATCCGGATATTAAATTATATGAATTCGGACAAACTTACAAATACAAAAAAACCGAAAGTGAGAATCCTTTGAATTCTTATTTTGAAGAACAGCATCTTGCAGTCACAATTTCAGGAAATAAAAATAAGGTAAATTGGAATTCGTCGGAAGAAGCAAGCGATTTTTATTATTTAAAATCAAAAGTAACGGGAATTTTTGAACGCTTTAATTTTGATATAAATAAATTGAAATCGGAAGAAACCGAATCAGATATTTTTGCATACGGAATAACACACACAATAAATAATAAAAAATTGGTTGAGTTCGGAAGCGTAAGTAATAAGTTTTTATCTGTGTTCGGAATTGAGCAGGAAGTATTTTATGCTGACATTCATTGGGATGGTGTAATAAAATATTTGCCCGAAACTCCAAAATTTATTCCCGTTCCGAAATATCCGGCGGTTAAGCGAGATTTAGCTTTGCTTCTCAATAAAGATGTGAAATTTTCTCAAATAGAGCAACTTGCATACAGGTCAGAAAGGAAACTTCTGAAAAACGTTTCTATTTTTGATGTTTTTGAAGATGAAAAACTCGGTAAAAATAAAAAATCTTATGCCGTCAGTTTTATCATTCAAGACGAAACAAAAACCTTAAAAGATAAGCAAATTGATAAAATTATGAAAAAGCTACAATATACTTTTGAGAAGGAGTTGGGTGCGGAATTGAGGTAATTATTTTGATTTTTATAAAAACTTGTCTGCCTCTAAAATTAAGGCAGACAAGATTTAAGTTTATTTAAAAAAAGGAAAAAAAATTATCGATCTTCTAAAAAAAACAATTCAAGATCACATCTTTATAAATTTAATTTTAGTCTTACCCCGGCTTTTATCCAAAGTCCGGGCATTTTAATATTCCCGTATTCGTAATATTCTGTATTTAATAAGTTGGAGGCTTCCGTATAGATTTCAAAGCGTTTGGTTTTCCAAAAAACTTTTAAGTCGAGCAGGGTAAAGGGTGTGTATTCTTTTTCGCCTGTATATGTTTTTGTTGTAATGTCATAAGCAGAAAAGCTTCCTGCACGGTCTTCATACCGTAAAGCCCAGGCAGCTGAAATATTCTTGAAAATTTTATGGTGCATCGAAAAAACAATTTTGTGTTTTAAATAATCCAAAGCATATTTTGAAATGTATTCTCCGCTTTGTTTGGTAATATCAATATGTGAATATGAAAAAGCAATTTTTTTAATAATGTCGGCTTTCTGAAAGTTGTAAGACCCAAAAACTTCTGTTCCGACAGTTGTTAATTCCGTAATGTTTAACGGTTGCCAATCAATTGTGTCTGAAAGTCTTACCCAGTCTATGGTGTTTCTGCCCTTTCTCTTGAAAACTGTCAGGTTTGCCTTGAATCTTTTTTTACGGTATTTTAAACCGGTTTCATAAGTTAGTGCTTGTTCGGGTAACAAATCCGGATTTCCTTTATTTGTAGGTCCGTCATAATAAAGGTCGGTAAAAGTAGGTAAGCGTAAGGCTTGATTGGCAGATGCAAATAATTTAATTTCTTTTCCGATATTATAACTTATGTCAATTCCGCCGGTAAAATACCAATTGTAATCGCTGTTGTAGTTAGAAGAAAAACCGCCGGCAACCATAAGATTCTTATATTGATAAACATGCTCAGCATATAAGTTTACATTGTAGCGGTCGGCAGATTTTGTATATTCTCCGAACTCTTCAAACGGAACATCAACTGTAGCTTTCATATCTTCTCCTAAAACATTTGATTGAATATATACATGCCTGTACTCTGCACCTACGGCAGTTTTTCCGGCAATGGTGTTGAAGTCGAATTTTAACTCAGATGATATTATGTTGGTTTTATGGTAATTATGACCGGAATAATAATTCCAATTTGCATAAATTCCCGGATAATATTTTGCTGTATCTGTTTCGTTAATAAAATAATTACCTGTTCGCATAAATTTATCTTCTCGGAAAAGCTCAAACCTGTCCTGATGCCTTCGCCAATAGAAACTTTTTAAAAAGTTGTAATTTTTTTTGTGACTTATTGCTTTATAACCGGCAAAAATTGTTTTTGTATTTTCATATTGCCACGGAAATTTAGGAGTGTAAAAACTGTTTGCTCCGAAAGATTTATCAGAATATCCTGTTTGTATTATATAGTCGGAAAATTTAGTTTTTAATGCAGTTTCGTAAAATATATTTAAAGTGTTGAAGTCGGTATTGTTAATGTCGTCATTCGGCAAATAACCTCCGCTTGTTTTCTTTGAAAAGGATATATAATTTTGCCAATTTTTAATGTTGTATGAAAGGCTTGCATTTCCGCCGAAGTATTGATGTTGCCCGGCAAAAAGTGAGAGTTTTAATTTTTTAGCGGTTTCTGTATTTGTAATGAAGTTTATTGCTCCGCTGTATGCATTTATGCCGAATATTCTGTTACCCGGACCTTGAAGAATTTCAATTTTTTCAATGCTTTCAATATCAACAGGTAAATTCATATTATGATGCCCTGTTTGTACATCGTTCATTTTAAATCCGTTAAGAAGTATAAGGGTTTGTTCGTAATTCCCGCCTCTTATGCTTATGTCGGCTTGCACTCCTTCCGTTCCTCTCTGTCTTACATCTACATTACTTGCATATTCAAGTAAGTCTTGCAAGCTGTGAACGGGTAAAGATTCAATTTCATCTTTTTCAATAGTGTAGATAACTCTTGCGGTTTCTGAATTCAATGTCGGGACTCTGGATGAAACAATCTGTATATCATCAATTTGCACTGTGTCGGTTTGAGCATTAAGAGTAAATACTGATGTTAAGAAATATGAAAGAGGTAATGATGCAATTCTTATCAATTTACCTATTGAGCTAAAAACACTCCAAGAAGTATTTGCCCATTTTTTGAAAGTTACAATTTCTTTTAAAATTAGATTTTTTCTGTTCATTTTGTTTAATTTTGAGTTTTAAAATAAATTACAAAATTAACTTTTAAATAATAATTAATGCACTATCAACATATAATTTGGGATTATAACGGAACTTTATTAAACGACGTAAATCTTTGCGTTGAGGTTATTAATGATATGTTATCGGAAAGGAATTTACCCTTAATGACGGTGCCGAAATACAGAGAATTGTTTGATTTTCCTGTTAAGGATTATTATGCAAAAGCAGGTTTTGATTTTAATAAAGAGTCTTTTGAAATTGTAGGAACAGAATTTATTGTTGAATACGATAAAAGGCAAAAAACATCAGTATTGCATTCAGGTGTTAAAGAATTATTAATTGAAATAAAAAACTCCGGAATTAAGCAGTCAATTTTATCAGCAAGAAAAGAAGAACAACTTCTTGAAGAACTTAAATATTTCGGTATTTATGATTATTTTGAGGAAATTGTAGGTTTAAACGACCATTATGCAGGCGGTAAAGTTGAGAGAGGGATAAAATTAATTTCAAAATTAAATATCCCTAAAGATAAAATATTAATGATAGGCGATACAAAACATGATGCCGAAGTTGCAAAGGAAACCGGAATTAATTGTATTTTATTATCTCACGGACACCATACAAAAGAAAAGTTAAAAACTTGCGGTGTTTACGTATTTGATAAAATTTCCGATATCAGAGAATTTGTAAAAATATGAGTCAGGTAAAAAAAGGCTGTCATTTATTTTGACAGCCTTTTTTATTATCTTAATTAAAAAATATTATACTAAGCCTTGTGCTAACATTGCATCTGCAATTTTAACAAAACCGGCGATATTTGCTCCTTTAACATAGTCAACAAAATCGTTATTTTCAGCACCGTATTTTTTACAGGCTTCATGAATATCTTTCATAATTCTGTGCAATTTTTGGTCAACTTCTTCTGCTGTCCAACCGAAACGTAAAGAGTTTTGGCTCATTTCTAAGCCCGAAACGGCAACTCCGCCGGCATTTGAAGCTTTTCCCGGAGCATATAATATTTTTGCATTATGAAAAACATGAATGGCATCCGGTGTACAAGGCATATTTGCACCTTCCGAAACACAAATAACTCCGTTTTTAACTAATTGTTTTGCATCTTCCTCATTTAATTCATTTTGAGTAGCACACGGTAAAGCAATATCAACTTTTTGCTCCCAAGGTCTTTTTCCGGCAAAAAATTCAACTCCGAACTCCTCTGCATAAGGTTGAACAATATCATTATTTGTGGCACGTAATTCTAACATATATTCAATTTTTTCTCCTGAAATTCCATCGGGGTCGTAAACATATCCGTCGGGTCCTGAAATTGTTACAACTTTTGCACCTAATTGAGTTGCTTTAATTGTAGCACCCCATGCAACATTTCCGAAGCCTGAAACGGCAACAGTTTTTCCTTCAAAAGAATTACCTTTGGTTGCTAACATCTCTTTTGCAAAATATACATTTCCGAAACCGGTTGCTTCCGGACGCATTAAACTTCCGCCCCATTCTCTGCCTTTGCCGGTTAAAACTCCGGTAAATTCATTTCTTAAACGCTTATATTGCCCGAATAAGTAACCTATTTCTCTTCCGCCTACACCAATATCTCCTGCGGGAACATCGGTATTCGGTCCGATATGTCTGAAAAGTTCCGACATAAAACTTTGACAAAAACGCATAATTTCATTGTCGGATTTTCCTTTCGGATTAAAATCAGAACCGCCTTTACCTCCGCCCATCGGAAGTGTTGTTAAACTATTTTTTAAAATTTGTTCAAAACCGAGAAATTTTAAAATACTTAAGTTTACACTCGGGTGAAATCGTAAACCGCCTTTATAAGGTCCGATTGCACTGTTAAATTCAATACGATAACCTTTGTTAAGTTGAAACTCACCTTTATCGTCTTGCCAAGGAACTCTGAACATAATCACACGCTCGGGCTCAACAAGTCGTTCAAGAATTTTTGCATCTTCGTATATAGGATTATTTTCTATGAACGGAATAATAACTTCCGCAACCTCTAAAACTGCTTGGTGAAATTCTTTTTCGCCGGCATTTCGGGCAACTACACCCTCCATGAATTTATTTACTTTATCTGTCATAGTATTTTAATTAGAAATTCAAATTTTGCTGCAAATGTATATTTTTTTTAATTTATCGGTTCACTTTTTTATTATATATTTAATAATTGTAATCAGCATAAAATAAACAATATACAAATTGCTCCACCATGTTAAAAAACACTTATGATAATTATCATTAAAGCAAATATAGATAAATTAATTTTTAAGAATGTATTCTTTCTGAAACTGATTTTTTTAAAAAAAATAATATGAAAATAGTTGTTAAATTAAAAAAGATGTTGACATTTGCGCGATTTTTTAAGGTAAACATTAATGTTTCGTGTAAAAGTCTATATATTAAACTGTTAAATCAAATGTTATGGGAGTAAATTTTGTTCATATTTTTTCCGTTTTTATGGTATTATTTGCCGTTATTGATATTGTCGGCTCAATTCCGATAATTATAGACATAAAAACAAAAGGAAATAAAATTGAGGCAGGTAAAACAACTTTAATTTCTTTGGTAATACTTACATTATTCCTTTTTGTAGGAGAAGCTTTATTGGGGATATTCGGTGTTGATATTTCGTCTTTTGCTATTGCGGGGTCTTTTATATTATTTTTTCTTGCATTAGAAATGGTTCTCGGTATTGAGCTTTTTAAAAGTCAAACAACAGGAAGTGCCTCTGTAGTTCCTCTTGCATTTCCTATTATTGCAGGAGCGGGTTCAATTACAACACTGCTTTCGCTTAGGGCTGAATATGAGTCGATTAACATAATGATTGCATTGGTTTTGAATATGGTTGTTGTGTTTGTTGTGCTTAAAACTACAAAGTATATCGAAAAAATATTAGGGCAATCAGGAATAACTGTTCTTCGAAAAATATTCGGGATTATTCTTCTGGCAATAGCAATAAAACTTTTTATGTCAAATATTGCAGCTTCTATAGGACGCCATTTCCCCGGTTTATTAGAAAAGTTAAGCTGATAAAACAAAGATATTTTTCTATTTTTTATAACTTTACGGAAAATTTTAAATAAGTATTATGCAGAATATTGATAAATATAACTTTACAGGTAAAAAAGTAATTGTAAGAGTTGATTTTAACGTTCCTTTAAATGAGAAATTTGAAGTTACTGATGATACAAGAATTCAAGCAGCAATTCCTACAATTAAAAAGATTGCAGAAACAGGTTCAGTAATTTTAATGTCGCATCTCGGAAGACCCAAAGGAAAAGATGAAAAGTTTTCATTAAAACACATATTACCTAAACTTTCTGAGTTAGTAGGTAAAGATGTAATGTTTATTGATGATTGCATAGGAGATAAAGTTAAAAATAAAGTTTCGGCAATGAAAAACGGTGACATTTTGTTGCTTGAAAATTTACGATATTATCCCGAAGAGAAAAAAGGAGATAAGAGTTTTGCAGGGAAATTAGCAGATTTAGCAGATGTGTATGTAAATGATGCATTCGGAACTGCACACAGAGCACATGCTTCAACTGCAGTTATTGCCGATTTTTTTTCGGATAATAAAATGTTCGGTTATCTTATTGAGGGAGAACTTGCAGGATTAAAAAAAGTTTTGGAAGAACCGGAAAAACCTCTGACAGCAATTCTCGGAGGAGCAAAAGTTTCTTCTAAAATAACGGTAATAGACAAATTGCTTGATAAAGTTGATAATTTAATAATTGCCGGTGGTATGACTTATACTTTCATTAAAGCACAAGGAGGTAAAATAGGAACTTCCTTGGTTGAAGATGAATATTTAGAAACGGCAAAAAAACTTATGCAAAAAGCAAAAGATTTAGATGTTAATTTAATTCTTCCGGTTGATATTATTAATGCCGATAAATTTGATGAAAATGCAAAAACTCTTGTAACTGCCGTTGATAATATTAAAGACGGTTGGATGGGGCTGGATATAGGACCGAAAACAATCGGATTATTTAAGAGCGTAATATTAGATTCAAAAACAGTAATTTGGAACGGACCTGCCGGGGTTTTTGAAATGGACAAGTTTGCAAACGGCACTATTCAAGTTGCAAATGCTTTGGTTGAAGCTACCGAAAAAGGGTGTTTTACTTTAATCGGCGGAGGCGATTCTGTTGCAGCAATTAAAAAATATAATTTACAAGATAAAGTAAGTTACGTTTCAACAGGCGGAGGTGCTATGTTAGAGTTTTTAGAGGGAAAAGAATTACCGGGCATAACGGCAATTAAAAATAACTAGCAAAAAATGAATCTGAAAGATTTGAAAAGTTTAGATGAATTTAATTCTGTTTTAGAAGCAGAAGACGGAGTGTTAATCTATTTTTCTCATGAACAATGCAATGTTTGTAAAGTTCTGAAACCGAAGATTGTTAAATTACTTGATGAAAATTTTCCCTCAATGAAAATGTTTTATGCAGATACAGTTAAAGCATCTGAAATAGCGGGGCAAAACGGTATTTTTACAGTTCCTGCCGTTGTGTGTTTTTTCGGAGGAAAGGAAACTTTTCGTAAAAGCAGGAATATAGGAATTGAAGAATTAAGGCTTCAAATAAAAAGACCTTATGACATGGTCTTCGGAAGTTAATTTTTTTATAAAATGCTGTAACAATCATTTGCATTCTCGTTTTCTGTTTCGAATACCGGACAAATTAAAATATTCACAAAAACATCCCTAAAACTTTCCCTGCGAAAGTGAAACATAATTTTGCAATTTTTCTTATTGCTTTCAGAAAAGAATTTTTTGCAGGCGGAAGAAATACAACTACTGATAATATTTCGGATGTAGATATTTTTTTCATAATAGGATTATGTGCAGTTATAACATCTCAATAACTTTCGGTATGAAAATTATCAAAGCCAAAACGAAAGCACCGATTGCAGAAATTAATACTGCTGCTGCCGATACATCTTTTATTCTTTTAATTTTATTGCTGTAACCTGGTGATACAAAGTTGCATATATATTCAATTGCAGAATTTGCAAGTTCAAAAGCAAGAACAATATTGATTGCAATAATAATGAACATCCACTCTGTTCTATCAATTGAGAAAAAAACTCCGGCTGCGATTACTAAAATTGTTGCAATAATATGTATTCTGAAGTTTTGTTCCTTTTTGAATACGTGTGCAATTCCGTTTAATGCGTATTTAAATGTTTTTAGTTGTTTCATATTTAATAAGTTTTGAAAAAGAAGCATTGACCTATACTCAATTGTTTAACTGTTTGTATTAAGGATGCTCTTTGTATTATTTTAGTTTATAATATTCATAAGCCTTTGCATCGGCATAATTCCATGATAACCAAGATTTATCCTTATATTCTTTCAAGAAATTTATTACCCTACCTTTATAAACATTTTCATAAGTTTCATAAAACACACGGTATGTATTGTATTCTTTTGATTGTAATAAGATGTCTTTTCTTTGGTCAATTTGAGGCAATACTTTATCATCAAAAGTCAGCAAGAAACTTGTTTCAATATTATTACGAAGCGGATGTGTTAAGTTGTGTTTTGCAATAATAATGTCCCAATCAGGAATTGCAAATAACACAAAACCGATGTATAATGCCCATGTATTTATTTTAAAAAGCCAGAAAGACGATTTTATGTCTTTTATTTTGAGGTATAAAGATATCAGTCCGAAAACAACAAGTGCAAGAAAGAAAAATACTCCGATTCGTTTGTATGCTAAACCGAAATATTCAATATAATGCATGTTTCTGATAACAACAGAAATCAGTAATATGATGTTTTGAGCAATCCAAATGTATGAAAGAACCTGAAGTTTCTTTTTGTATTTGTAAAAGTTGAGGTTTCTTCTGAAAAACCAAATCATAATTCCTATTGAAAGTAAGATGCTTAATATCAGCAGGAAAGTTCCTTCGTGAACGAATTGTTTTAAATCGAATTCCGGTGTGTAATTAAAATTAAACCAGATTGTTGAAATATCTATTACATTTATCATTAATAGTAAGGCATTAACTAAAATTATCAGCATAAGTCCGATGCGAAACTCATTTTTCAGCAATTGTCTTAACCCAATATTTTCAAATAGATATTTACTCATTTGAGATTTTTTTCTTTTCCTTAGAATTGTTTCCGTGTGTTTCGCTTCAGTATGTACGATATGATCATTTTTATTTTTGTATATAAACCAAGCCATAATAATGAACCCCAAAAATGTAAACAGAATTTGAAGAAATGAAACATCTTTGAATAAATGAATAATCCAATCGTTCAGATTAATGAAAAAAGTATTGCTTAAATTGTCGAATATCGGATTTGCAAATTTGAATATCCAGTAGAAGATATAGACAACCAAAATCGGAAGAAGTGTAAGTTTCAGGTATTTAAAAAATGTTTTAAGTTTGAAAGAAGATTTGCTTTTTAATTTAACATTTTGCCCGATAAGCTGATAAGACATAAAAAAAGTGGTTACAGATGAAAATAATCCGTAAAAAACAGTTCTTAGTTTGTTAAAATGCATAAAAGCTTGTAGAAGAACCATCGAAAATATCCAAACAGAAATTGCCAATTCAGATGCATGGTACACAACCGTAACAGCACTTATAAAAGTGCCGGATGCAATAATAATTGCGTTTTTTGATTTTATAAATTCAGGAAACAGATAAAAAAAAGTTCCGAGAATAAATGTTGTAAAAATAAGAGCATTCAATCCGATTGCTTCATGCCAAAACAATAAATTAAATAACAGAGTTCCTATAATTAAAAGTGCGAATTTCATTTTAGTTTTCATATTTCTTGTTTTCATTTTAAAAGTGCTTTGCAATACAAAGTATAAAGGTAAAAAAATTAAGACTCTCGTCCTTTTATTAAATTTTCTAATGCATCAAGATGCTCTTTAAACGCAATTTTCCCTTCATTTGTTGCGTAATAGTTTGTTTGTGTTTTTCGCCCCACAAATTTTTTATTTATGCTCAGGTAACCTTTGTTTTCAAGAGCACGTAAATGACTTGCAAGATTTCCGTCGGTCAGGTTCAGAATTTCTTTCAAGTAGTTGAAGTCAGCTTTTTGCTGAACTGTTAGTACCGACATAATTCCGAGCCTGACACGACTCTCAAAAAATTTATTAATATTTGATATTATTGATTTCAATTTAAATTATTTATTCTTCTATTTTGTTGTTTACAGCCTTAATTAAAGAATCGTATTTGTTTATCAGTTCTTTTAACCCGACAGTATCCTGTTTAAAATTACCTTGATACGATTTTATGCTTTTCTTAGTTAATATTATTTTAAGTGCAGTTTTATAGTCGTTTAATACTGCAACTTTTCTGTTTAAGCCATCTTTTAATGAAATTAAATTAATAACTTTTTCATTATAATATTCTTCACTTGAGTTTATTGATGCAATAACTTTATCCCTTAACATACTGTCTTGTATAGAAGTTGAATAAGTTAAAACTTCATTATAATAACTTTCATTATCCGATAAAAATTTGTTTATTTCTGTGTTTCTTTCATAATTTTCCTTTGCAATTTTTTTTATTTTATCATACAATTCTTTCAACACCTTATCTTTTTCAAGAATTTCGTTAAATAATTTATCGGTTAATGATGTGCGTCCTCTTTTATTATAAGAAATTTCTTCAAAAATGCTTTGATCTTGAAATGTTTCCGGAATATCATTTGTTGCTGTTTTTTCTTTTTCTGAATTTAAACAAGAACTTAATAAAATAGCAAATGTTGCTGCCGATAAAACAAGTTTAATTAAAGATTTCATATTTCTGTTTTTTTTAGTTTTTTAAATTAATTACTTCTTTTTTTCGTATTTTAAATACATAATTGTACCGTATATAATATGCATTATCCCGAAACCGATTGCCCAATAAAATATTCCGTTTCCTATATCAATTGCGGCAATAAGTCCGAGAATAACTTGTGAAATTCCGAGATATCTGATATCGCTGACAGTATATTTTGAAGCATTAATTAAAGCCAGCCCGTAAAAAATTAAAGTTGTTGCTGCAATAATAAATGCGGCACCATGCCAAATCAGTATCATGACAAAGAATCCTCCGACTATAAGAGGAATAAATAAGTTAATCAGTAATAGTTTTGAGGTTTTATTCCATAGTTTCAGATTGTTTTTTTTTGCATTTCTGTGTGTAAAAATATAACCGAATGTCACGGCTAAAATTAAAACGATAACAGCATCCAAAAACAAAGCCGTAATAATTTCTATACTGAAATCGCCGGATTCAATAATAAAAGATTTTCTTTGGTAACCGTGGTAGATATTTACCAGCCACCAAGCAAAACCGGCTCCTGCTAAAGCAAATATTCCGGCAAATATTCCTCCCAGACCGCTTAAAGATAAAAAACTTGAAGAACGTTCCATGATGGAGCGAATTTCACTCAAATTTTCTAAATGTTTTTGTTTTTCATTGTCCATTTTTTGTTTTTGTGTAAAAAGTGCTTTGTGTTGCAAAGTTAGTTGTTTGTTTTAAAAATACAAAATAAAATGTAATCTTTTAAGACTTTAATGCCAAACAACCAATAGTTCAGTGTTTTTATGTTTGATAAATTCGTAATTTAAATTGAAATGTTCAATCTTATTATTAAAAGAAATAATTGCTTTTTGTTGCCCTGATTTTTGCAATTCGGAATCAATAATTTTAAAATTAGTTTTAAAATCAAAACCGCCGTGTTCTTTTATTTTAAACAACGTTTCTTTGCAGCACCAGTTTAAATAAATCTTTTTTAGTCTATCGTCTTCACTAAAACTGAGAAGTTCTTCTTTTGTTATAAATTTTTGTGCGGTTCTTAAAATTTTGTCGGAAAGAATTTCTACATCCATACCGATGTCTTTATTTTTGCTGAGAATTATTCCGAGAATATTTTTACTGTGTGTAATTGAAATATTTATATCATGCTCAATATACGGATTGCCTGTTTTTGAATATTTTATTTCAGAATAAAAACCGAGTAATCTTAATAATAACAAACGAACACCGAGCCATTCTTTTTTTCGTCTTTCATTGGTGAATTTATTATAAACGTTTAATTCATTGTTTGATAGTTCTTTTTTAATTTTTTGAAATAAATCAGGTGAGTTTTCTGAAATTTCAGCAACTATAACTTTGCAATCATTTTTTTTCTTTTCAAAAAGGATGTTCATTTAAAACTGATTATTTATTTTGATTTTTCTTTTCTAAACTTTAAATTTATAAAATAATTTCAGAATAAAGTAAAAAATAAAGATATGAAAATATTTTCGGCAAATAAAACAAGAGAAGCAGATAATTATACAATCAAAAATGAGCCGATACCATCCGTTGATTTGATGGAACGAGCAGCCTCCGGAGCAACAGATAAGATTATTGAATTATATACCGGTTGTGAGAAGTTTATCATATTTGCAGGACCGGGAAATAACGGCGGCGACGGATTAGTAATTGCACGTTTACTTGCCGAAAAAGCTTTTGAGGTAAGTGTTTATTTTATAAAATTTACGGATAAGGTTTCACCGGATTTTGAAATAAATTTTCAAAGATTAAAAAAACGAGATAAAGCAGGAGTGTATATTTTGGAGAGTATTTTAGATTTTCCTGAAATTCCGGCTGAGGCTTTGATAATTGATGCAATTTTCGGTTCAGGTTTAACTCGAAATTTAACCGGTTTTCCTGAAAAAGTTGTTAAAAAGATAAATGAAACAAACAATGAAGTTGTATCTGTCGATATTCCTTCGGGATTGTTCGGTGAAGAAAATTTGCAAAAAGAGAAGACTGTTATAAACGCAAATCATACAATCACTTTCCAACATCCTTCTTTGTCTTTTTTATTTCCTGAAAATGAGCATTTTATAGGTGAATTTCATATTATTGATATAGGAATTCATAAAGATTTCATTAATAACACAAATACACCTTATTATTATATTCAAAAAGCAGATATTAAAATTAAAAACCGAAAAAAGTTTTCACATAAAGGAAATTACGGTCACACATTGATATTAGCCGGAAGTTACGGAAAAGCCGGTGCTTCAATATTGGCGATTAGCGCTGCTCAGCGAACAGGAGCAGGATTGGTAACGGCATCAGTTCCGAAATGCAACTATCAAATTTTGCAAATAAGTTCTCCCGAAACTATGTTACATATTGACACTTCTGACAAATATATTTCACAATTGCCGGATTTAAAACTGTATAATTCAATTGCAATCGGTCCGGGAATCGGGTTTAATAAGCTAACTGAAGAACTTTTACACCATTTAATCAAAAATTATAATAAACCGATTGTTTTTGATGCTGATGCAATTACGATATTATCCCAAAATAAAAATTGGTTGAAAGATATTCCCGGAAACAGCATTTTTACACCGCACCCTAAAGAGTTTGAACGATTAGTCGGGAGAAGCAAGAATAATTTTGAAAGATTACAAATGCAAATTGATTTTGCAAGAACATATAATGCAACAGTAATTTTAAAAGGAGCACATACATCAATTGCATTATCCGACGGGAAAGTATATTTTAACTCAAGCGGAAACCCCGGAATGGCAACCGGAGGAAGCGGAGATGTATTAACCGGAATTATTGTTTCTTTGCTTGCACAAAATTATAAACCGAGAGATGCAGCAATAACCGGTACTTATTTGCACGGACTTGCCGGAGATATTGCAATGAAAAAATCCGGACAAAGTGCATTAATTGCTTCCGATATTATTGAATATTTACCGGAAGCATTTATAAAACTTAAACCTTAAACTTTTTTATTTTACAGCTATTGTTTCAATTTCAACCAAAACGCTTAAAGGAAGTTCTTTAACCGCAAAAGCTGCTCTTGCGGGCGGATTTTCGGAATAATATTTTCCGTAAACTTCGTTCATTGCTGCAAAATTTTTCATGTCGCTCAACAAACAAGTTGATTTAACAACATCGCTGAAAGAATATCCGGCTTCATCGAGAATTGCCGCAATATTTTTCATAACTTGTTCGGTTTGTTCTTTAATGCCGCCTTCAACAAGTTTGCCTGTTCCCGGATTAATAGGTATTTGACCTGAGATATAAAGAGTATTTCCCGTTTTAATTGCTTGGCTGTAAGGTCCTATTGCTTTCGGTGCTTTTTCGGTATGTATTATCTGTTTCATATTTATTTAGTTTTTTACAAAAGTAGTAAAAATCAAGTTAAATTGTGAATATTATTTTTCTGATTTATTGAAATTGCCTGTTTCGCATATGCCAAGATAAATCATTGATATGTAGAGAATTGATATTGAAATAGTGTTTAATTCCGTCTGTAGTTATTATTTTGTCGGCATATTTTATTACTTCTTTTGCACTTGGTTTAATTTCATCGGAGTTTTGTTCTTTAATAAACAAAAATAAGGAAGGTTTTATGTACTTTCTTAAGCTGTTAGATTCACAAATTATTAAAGTTCTTTTTTCTATGTTTTTTATAAATTCTTGAAATGCTTCTTCGATAAAACCGGATTTCGTTTTTATTTTAAAGACTTTTTTTGCTCCTTCTTTCAGCGTTCTTACAGTATCTTCATTCCCGGTTTTATTTTTTTCTTCGGTAATTCTGAATTTTTCTTCAGCTGTCAACTTATTTTTCTCTTTACCGTGAAAAAAATAATCATCAGGGTAAATTGTTTTGATTTTTAATGATATAATATCATGTTCGTTACAGAATTTTTTTATAATTTTTTCAATTAAAGTTGTTTTCCCTACATTTCTTTTTGTTCCGCCTACAATTAATAATTGTTTGTTTTCTGTCTTCACAAATTTGATGTTAATTTAAAAAATCAGTTTAACAGGTTTTTATATATTTCAAAATTCTCATCATCAAAAACAGCAAAAATTACTTTTTCAATTGAAGAATGATTTTTTAAAAATTCGATTACTGTATTAATAGCAACTTCAGCTGCTTCACTTTTCGGAAAATTATAAACTCCGGTACTGATATTAGGAAAAGCAATTGTTTTTACACTATTTTCAACTGCAAGTTCTAAACATCTTTGATATGCACTTTTTAATAATTCAGCTTCATTATTTTTCCCTCCGTGCCAAACGGGACCTACTGTGTGAATAATAAATTTTGCAGGAAGTTTATAAGCTTTTGTAGTTTTTGCATCTCCGGTCGGGCAACCGTTCAGCAACCGACACTCCTCAAGAAGTTCATATCCTGCTGCTCTGTGAATTGCACCGTCAACACCGCCGCCGCCGAGCAAACTCGAATTTGCGGCATTTACAACAGCATCAACTTCTAATTTTGTAATATCGCCTTTGTATAATACGATTTTTCCCATTACCGGTTATTTTAAAATCTCAATTTTTACGGGAACGTGTCCGGCATTAATCATATTAATTTGTTGAGCGGCTTTTTTCGATAAATCAATAACACGACCTTTTACGAACGGTCCTCTGTCATTAATTCTTACAATAACACTTTTACCGTTATTCAGGTTGGTAACTTTAACCTTTGTTCCGAAAGCTAATTTTTTATGTGCAGCGGTTAATTTATACATATCAAATGTTTCTCCGCTGGCTGTTTTTTTTCCGTTAAATCCGGGACCGTACCAGCTTGCTTCTCCTTTTTGATAAAATGAAAATTTAGAAGTTTCGGTTTCTACTTTTTTAACACTGCATGAGAATAGTAAAATCATGCTTAAAACTGATAATGTCAGAATTTTTGTCTTCATATCTTTTTTAATTTAATAAACAGGGCTTAAAAATATTAAAAATATTGATATAGCTCAATTACTTTATTTATTTTTGCAAAAAATATTTTAATGCCCGAAAATAAAAATAAAGAAGAACTACTTTTAGGAAGAAAAAACGGTAATGCGGTTATTATTGCAGGTCCGTGTAGTGCAGAGTCTGAATATCAGGTTGTTAAAACAGCACAGGAAATATCGAAATGTAAAAAAGTTAAAATATACCGAGCAGGTATTTGGAAACCCAGAACAGAACCGGGAAATTTTGAAGGAGTAGGAGAGAAGGGGCTTGCCTGGCTGAGAAAAGTTAAAGAAAAAACAAGTTTATATACCGCAACCGAAACAGCAACACCTGAACATGTTGAGTTATGCCTGAGAAATAATGATGCCGTTGATATCTTATGGATAGGTGCAAGAACAACTGCAAATCCGTTTTCGGTTCAAACAATTGCAGATGCATTAAAAGGAGTTGATATTCCGGTTATGGTTAAAAATCCGCTTAATCCGGATATTAAATTATGGGCAGGAGCAATAGAGCGATTAAAAAAAGCCGGAATAAAAAATATAGCTGCAATTCACAGAGGATTTTATCCCTTTGAAAAAATAAGTTTAAGAAACTTACCGAAATGGGAATTAGCTATTGAAATAAAAAGTATTTTTCCTGATATGCCGGTTATTAACGATCCCAGCCATATTTCCGGGAAAAGAAAATATATACAAGAGATAGCACAAAAAGCATTAAATTTAAATCTTGACGGTTTAATGATAGAAACACATATTGAACCTGAAAATGCCTTAAGTGATTCTAAGCAACAACTTACTCCCGCAGCTCTTATTGATTTGTTGAATAATTTAACTTTCAGAAAATCGTCATCTGATAATACTGATTTTTTAACCAAATTGGATCAATACAGAGACCAAATTGACTCTATTGATTATCAGATGCTTGAATTGCTTTCGAAAAGAATGAAAATAGTTGAGAATATCGGCAAATATAAATTGAACAACGGTGTAACTATATTTCAATTAAAAAGATGGCTCGAAATGTCAAAAACCAGAAATGAATTCGGAAAATCAATAGGTTTGGATAAAAACTTTATAAAAAGAATGTTACAACTTGTGCACAGAGAATCAATAAGACAACAATCAGAAGTTATGAATAAAAATAAAGAATAATTTTCATTTTTAATTGTATGAAAATATGCAGGTTGAAAAATCAACAAACAAAATTTAATTAATAAACGAAAGTTTAAAAGGATAATAATATATTTGCACAAATTTTAACAGAAAGGATGTTTAACAGAAGAGTATTAAGAACAAAAGTTCTGCAAGTATTATACGCATCTTATAAAAAAGATGATAATTCTTTGAAAAAAGCTGAGAATGAGTTAAATTTCAGCATTCAAAGAAGTTATGGGTTATTATTCTTTCTTACATTGCTTCTTGAAGATGTAACTGCCTTTGCACAAAAAATAACAGATATAAGGAAAGATAAAAAATTTGCTACTCCCGAAGAAAAAACTCCCAGTCTTAAATTTATAAATAACAGTATAACAAAATTGCTGACTGAGAATGAAAAATATATTAAATACATAAATGAAAGTAAGTTAAGCTGGGACAATTACCCCGAATTAGTTCGAAAAGTATATAATATTCTTGAAAAATCAGAAGTGTTTGATATTTACATGAATAAAAAAGATGATAATTTCAGAAATGATAAACGAATTATACAGTTTTTTTATTCCGAAATATTATATAATTGTAAAGAGCTGTATTCAGCACTTGAAGAACAAAGCATTTTTTGGATAAGCGATATTGACTTTGTGATAACAAAACTCACGCATATAATTGACAATATTAAGAAAGACAGAGAAGAAACAGTTAAATTTCCTGAAATTTACAAACAAGATGACGATAAAGATTTTGTAATTAATTTATTGCGAAACACATTAATTTATACAGAAGATTATACTGAAATAATTAAAAACAAAGTTGTAAATTGGGATGTTGAAAGAATTGCAGATACCGATAAAATTATTTTATTAACGGCAATTTCTGAAATAATAAAATTCCCTTCAATTCCTGTTAAAGTTACGTTTAATGAATATATTGAAATAGCAAAAACATTCGGTTCCGAAAAAAGCGGAGGATTTATAAACGGAATTTTAGATAAAATTATCAAATATTTAGAAACTGAAAACTTATATAAAAAAATAGGAAGAGGACTTTTAGATAATAAAACGGAATGAAAAAAATAATAAAGAAATATCAAAAAAACTTAATGTTTTTCATTTTACTTTCAGTAATTACATTTGTAATTTCTTGTAATGATACTGAAAAGGAAAATAATTCTGAAAAGAAAGAATATTCCGGAAAAGCAAAAATTGAGTTTTATAAAATCGCACATGATTTCGGAACTTTAAAAGAAGGAGAAGTTGTAGAATGTACTTTCAAATATAAAAACATCGGAGATGCTCCGTTAAAATTATTATATGTAGATGCCGATTGCGGATGTACTGTTCCCGAATACGATAAGGGAGAAATATTGCCCGGAGAAGAAGGAAGAATCAAAGCAGTATTTGACAGTGACGGCTTTATGAACAATATCTATAAAACCATAGATGTTGAAACAAATGCCGATTCAACAATAACAGAATTGGTAATAACAGCTTTTATTGAACGAAAAATAAATTATTAAATCTTAAAAATAAATTAAAATGACACAATTAAATTTTATACTGTTAATGCAACCGCAGGGAGAAGAAGGAAGTCCGACTTCAATGTTAGTTTTTATGGGAATTTTAGTATTTGTATTTTACTTTTTTATGATTCGTCCGCAAATGAAAAAACGAAAAGAAGTTCAAAAATTCAGAAGCGAAATGAAACAAGGAGATAAAATTATGACAATCGGAGGAATTCACGGAAAAGTAAATGCAATTAAAGAAGATGCAGTTATTATTGAAGTTGAAAACGGAATATTATTAAAAATTGATAAAAATGCAATAATAAAAGATTCAACCGGAATAATGATGCAAAAATAAAATATCAAGATGTTATTTTGTTTTTATATATATTACTTATAACAGAAGTATTAATGTTTGATACTCAATAAGTTTAAATATAATTTGTAAATATGAAATTCAAAAGACCGAAAATATCAAAAAAGAAAATTATAATATTTTCGGTCTTTGTTTTTATTGCTGCGATTTTTTGGTTTCTTGATGCTTTAAATCGAGAATATACTACAAAAATTGAATATCCTATCGAACTTTACAATTTCCCTAAAGAACTGTCTGTCACATCAAATTATCCCGAAAAACTTAATGTTACCGTCAGAGCATACGGTTTTGATATTTTGGGGAAAATCAATATTGTAAATCCTTTAAAAATAAATGTTGAAGATTTATCCGTAAAAGATAAACTTGATAATTCGAAATTAGTTATTTCACTAAAGAAAATCTCGGATGATTTTTTTCCGAAAACTACAGGAATTGAAATTATACAAATACATCCCGAAATAATAGTATTATCAACAAAAAAACTTTTGTCTAAAAAAGTTCCCGTAAAACTGAATATAAATTTTACAACCGAAACACTTTATATGCAATCAGGTCATATTGAGATAATTCCTGACAGTATTAAAGTTTCGGGATCAGAAAAGATGCTTTCAAATTACGATGAAGCAGAAACAGTTTTTAAAAATTATAAAAACTTGAATGATACATTAACAGAGAATATTCAGTTAAAAACTGTAAATAACTTAAAGTTCTCAAAAGATAAGGTAAAAATAATTTTACCTGTTGATAAATATACTGAAAATGATATAAAAATCCCCGTTAAGGTTATTAATTGCCCCGACAGTTTGAAAATTGTTACTTTCCCGAACGAAATAAGTCTTACATATAAAATAGGCTTAAGCAGATATAATGAAGTAGGAGGAAATGATTTTGAAGTAGTAGTTGATTATTTACAAATAAAAGGAAAAAATAAAGAGAAAATACAAGTTTTATTAACAAAACAACCTAATCATCTGCAATCGGTTAAAATTTCTCCCGAATATTTGGAATATATAATTGAAAAGGCTGAATAAATTTAATAAATAACTTGCATTTTAATAAATTTTATTAATTTTGCAATCCGAAAAAACGGTCTCGTAGCTCAGTTGGATAGAGCAACAGCCTTCTAAGCTGTGGGTCCCAGGTTCGAATCCTGGCGGGATCACTTGAAAAGTCGTACTTGTCTGTTGATATGTACGGCTTTTTTTATTGTTAATAGCGTAAGTTTGGTATAAACGTTTTTTTCGTTTCTAAACCGAAAATATTTTCTTAAATTTACTCCGAATTTAATAATCTCAATCTTATGAAGAAGTTTCTAAAAATTACCGCAATAGTTTTAGTTATTTTAGTTGCCGTTATTATTCTTATTCCGATTATTTTTAAAGGGAAAATAATTGAAATGGCAAAAGAAGAAGCAAATAACAACCTAAATGCTAAAGTTGAATTTGTAGATTTTAATTTATCTCTGATAAAAAATTTTCCGAACATAAGTGCAGAATTAGAAGGACTTTCAATTGTAGGGATTGATACTTTTGCGACAGATACTTTAGTGAAATTTAAGAAATTTAAAGCAACATTAGATTTTATAAGCGTAATTTCAGGTAATGAGATTAAAGTTAAACGTATTTTTCTTGACGAACCGGTTATTAATATAAAAGTATTACAAAACGGAACGGCAAATTATGATATTGCAAAAGAAGATACAAGTTCAATTTCCGATGAAACAACGAATGATGAAACCGGGGATTCAAATTTTAAAATCAACTTAAAGAAGTTTGAAATTAAAAACGGCAATATTATATATGATGACAAAGAAAGTGATATCTATGCAAAAATGGAAAATCTTAATTTCATTTTATCCGGTGATATGACAGAAGATATAACAAATTTGGATATAAATATGCTTATTGATTCTTTGACGGTAAAATCGGAAGGCATAAAATATCTTAACAAAGTTAAAACAAAATTTGATTCAGAATTAAAAGCAGATTTAGAGAATTCAATTTATACATTTAAGGAAAATGAACTGAAACTTAATGAAATAACATTAGGTTTTGACGGGTTTGTTGAAATGCCGGAAGAAGACATAATAATGGATTTAACCTTTAATACCAAAGAATCAAAATTTAAAGATGCACTTTCAATGGTGCCGGCAGTTTATAAGTCGGATTTTGAAGATGTAACAACTTCGGGCGAATTTAAAATGGACGGTTATGCAAAGGGAACATATAATGATACTTTAATGCCCGCATACGGAGTAAATATTTTGATTAAAAATGCATATTTCAAGTATCCGGATTTGCCTAAATCAGTTGAAAATATTAATGTTAATATGAAAGTTGATGCCAAAGAAGGCAGCGGTGATGATATGACAATTAATATCAAAAAAGCAAGTATGACAATGGCAAAAAATCCGATAAATATTAGTGCGTTTATTCATATGACTGCCGAAGATGTAGGTATGAGCGGAAAAATAAAAGGAAAAGTTGATTTGAACTCGGTAAAAGATGTTATTCCTGCTGACAATATGGATTTAACAGGTATCATAACTGCAGATATCAGTTTTAAAGGAAATCTTTCCGATATTGAAAACGAGAATTATGAGAAGTTTGATGCAAAAGGAAACTTTGGAATTCAAAAAATGAATGTAAATATGTCGGATATGCCGAAAATTAACATTCAAAAAGCAGACATGAACTTCTCACCGCAATTTGTTTATTTAAAGCAATTTGATGCAAAAATAGGAAAAAGTGATTTGCGTTTAAGCGGAAAAGTTAATAATTTATTTTCATATGTTTTTAAAGATGAATTATTAAGCGGAACTTTTAGTTTTAATTCTGACTTTATAGACGTTGATGAGTTAATGAATGTAGGAAGTTCAGATTCCGAAAGCGGAACAGAAGACGGTACATCGTCAGAGTCGGAAGTTGTTGAAATTCCCGGGAATCTTGATTTTACATTAAATTCGTCATTGAAAAAAATTGTTTATGATAAACTTACAATTACAAATGCCGTAGGTAAAATTATTATTAAAGACAGCAAATTGGATATGCAACAATTAAAAATGGATATGCTCGGCGGTTCAATGACAATGAACGGTTCTTATGATACCAAGAACATTTCGAAACCTTTTGCCGATTTTAATATGAGCATTAATAATTTTAATATTGCCGAAACTTCAAAAGCATTTTTAAGTATTAAAAGGTTTGCTCCCGTAATAGAAAACTGTACAGGCGATATTTCTGCAAATATAAGTTTGCAATCAATTTTAGACAATGAAATGATGCCTGTATTAAAAAGTCTTATGAGTACCGGAGATTTAAGTTCAGGTAATTTATCAATCAGAAATAATAAACTGTTTGAGAAATTAGCGAACAGAACTAAGCAGAATAAATTTAAGTCGCCGAGGTTAAACAATCTTGATTTGTCTTATTTTATTGATAACGGTAATTTAACGGTTAAACCTTCAAAATTTAAAATAGGAGATTCTGAAATTAAATTCGGAGGAACACAAAATATAGATAAAGGTTTAAATTTTGATATCGGAATGGTTCTTCCGAAAGGAATTGCAGGAGGTTTAATTGATAAATTTTCGACAAAAAGTTCAAAAGAAAATGTTGGTGTAAATGCCCGAATAGGAGGAACAGCAGATGAGCCGAAGATTGTAGGATTTACAAGTGCCATTACAGAAGGAGCTTTTGAACAGGTTGAGGAAGTGAAAAATGAGGTAAAAGAAAAAGCAACTAAAATTATTGAAGAAGCAAGAATACGTGCCGATAAAATAATAAAAGTAGCAGAAAACCAAGCAAATACTATCAGGGCAAAAGCAGATAATGCCGGGAAGAAGTTAATTTCGGAGGCAGAAAACCAGGGGAATAAGTTAATTAAGCAAGCTAAAAATCCTATTTCAAAAAAAGCAGCTGAAGTTTCAAAGAAAAAACTTGTTGACCAAGCCAAAAAACAAGCAAACAATTTAAATTCAAGTGCAGATAAACAAGCAAGAAGTATAATTAATTCTGCAAAAAATAAAGCTGATAAAATTGTGAATGATGCTAAAAAAAGAGCAGGGAACTAAGTTGCACTTATAGCTTCTGAGTTTTTAACATAAACGGAACTTCTGAAAACTTTGCAATAATCGAATATTGACAGAAGCTACTGTAAACCAGCCTTGCGGTGGACTTACCAATAAGCAATAACATAGTTCCGTTACTTATGCATTCCCATTTCTAAACCAATAATTAATCTCGGGAATTCTGATGTACTTATTGCAGTTTTAAAATTATCTGTAAATAAGTTTGACATTCTGTATTTTCCGAATAAAACAAATTTTCCGTAACCTAATCTTGCTTGCAACCCGTAATTTAATTTTTCAAGATAGTTTAAATGAAAGTATGTCACAGTAATATATTCTGAACCTAACGGGTTATTAGGGTCGTTTGCATTAATTGTAACTTCTCTTGATATTGCATACGCATATTCGCCGTAAGCTCCCAAATCTATATAGTTTCCTATAGTATTATCTCTTTTTCCGATATTAAATCTGATAAAAACATCTCCTCCGAGATTATTGGTTCTTATTTTTTCTTTGTCATACATCATATCACCGGGTACAACCTTCGTGTCAACCTGGCTCAAATGCCAAACTTTATATGTGTAGTTTATACCTGTTCCGAGTGCAAAAAAATCTGCAATTTTAAACTTGTATCTTGCTCCGTAGGTAAATGTATGTGATTTTCCGTAGAGTATGTCAGCTCCTTCGCCTTCTGTTAAAGGCATCATAAAACCGATGTTTAAATATGAGTGCACATAGTGTGTATTATTTGCTCCGAATTTCTTTTCAGACTTGTTTTTATTGTCATCTTTGGTTTCTTGTGCAATTCCTGAAAAACTATATATACAAACTATTAAAATAAATATTGCTTTCTTCATAGTCAAATATTAATGAGTTATTATTTATAAACTTTCTTTTATTAATTTATATGTTCTTTCGATGTTATTATCTAAACCTACGGAAAATCTTACAAGCCCGGGAGACATTCCCATTTCTCTTTGAACATCTTCGGGTATTTCGGAGGAGGTGCTGCTGCCTGAATTGCTGAATAATGTTTTAAAATAACCTAAACTTACCGCAAGATAACCGACACCTTTTTCTTGCATTTTTTCCATAAAATTATAAGCTTTTTCTTTTGTTTCCAAGTCAATTGCAATCATTCCGCCGTATCCGTATTCTGAATTCATCATAGAATTTAACAGAGAGTAATCTTTATGGGTTTTTAACCCGGGATATATAACTTTAACGCCGTCTTCGGTAAATTTCTCTGCTAAATACATTCCGTTTTTGCTGTGTTGTTTCATTCTGATATGAAGTGTATATAAGTTTTTCAGAATACTTGACGAACGCATCGGGTCAAGTACCGGACCGAGCAACATTGCTGTTCCTGTATTTACGTCAATTAATGAATCAATAAACTCATTGTCAGAACAAATTGCACCTGCAACGCAATCATTTTTGCCGTTAATAAATTTGGTCATGCTGTAAACAACTATGTCAGCACCGAGTTTATACGGAGCAACAATCATCGGAGAGAAAGTATTGTCAACAATTAATTTTGCTCCGGCATTTTTTGCAATCTTTGCTATTTCAGGTATATTTGAGATTTGCAATAAAGGGTTTGAAATTGTTTCGGTGTAAATAAGTTTTGTATTCGGTCGTACGGCTTTTTTTATACTTTCTAAATCTGTAGGAATTACAAAAGTAACATCAATATTAAATTTAGGCAAATAGTTTTTTAGAAAAGCATAAGTACCGCCGTAAGTCGTAACGGATGATATAATATGGTCGCCCGAACTGCAAACTTGTAAAATTGCTGAAGTTATTGCACCCATACCGGAAGCTGTTACCCATCCGGCTTCTGTTCCTTCCATTGCAGCCAAAGCATCCGACAGGTATTTATTTGTAGGATTCCAATGTCTTGAATATAAGAAACACCCTTCGGTTTCACCCTGAAAAGTATCGTCCATTGTTTCAGCACCGAGAAAAGTATAGGTTGCCGAATCAGTAACAGAAGGATTAACTCCTCCGTATTCTCCGAATTGTTCTAACTTGCTTATTTCAGTTGCAGGATCAAACTTTTTCATTTTCATTTTTTTTAAACTTATTTAATATTTTTTTAAATATTGATTTTTTCTTTTCATCAAATTCTTCGTAATAACCTTGTCCGTATCCGTATCCGTATCCGTATCCGTACCCGTAACTGAACCCGTATCCTCTTTTTATTTGAACTTCGTTCAGAATTATTCCGAGATTTCTTAAACTATTATCTTTTTTAACATCTTCAATTAATTTAATAACATTTTTTGTAGAGTAATCTTGTCTCATTACAAATAAGTATGCATCAGCTATATCTGTTAATAATAAAGCATCTGTTACAACAGCAATGGGAGGAGTGTCAATAATAACATAATCAAAATCTTCTGATGCTTTTTTGAAGAAGATCTTCATTCTTTCAGATTCAATTAATTCTGCCGGGTTAGGAGGTATCAAACCTGAAAGAGCAATATATAGGTTAGGAATACTTGTTTCTTGTATTACCTCATTATATTCTGCCCGTTCTACAAGATATGAACTTATTCCTTTTTCATTATTATAGCTGAAATCTTCTTGCAGTTTCGGTTTTCTTAAATCTAAACCTACTAACAGAGTTTTTCTTTCCGAAATTGCTATTACACCGGCAAAGTTTTTAGAAACAAATGATTTTCCTTCTCCGCTGACAGAAGAAGTTATTGCAATAATTTTGTTTTTTTTGTTTTTAAGAATGTATTGTAAATTAGTTCTTATTGCTCTGAAAGATTCTGAAATTGGCGACTTTGGGTGTGCAATAACCGGTAAATTTGATTTGTGTTTGTTTTTTCCTACAGTTCCGAATATGGGTATTGATGTTCTTTTTTCGATATCACTTTTATCTTCAATTTTATTGTTGAAGAATTCCATTGCAACAATAATAAGTATCGGAATTATTAACCCTAACATTATCCCTTTTCTTTTATTCCCGCTTGTGTCTGGTGATTTTTTTACAGCTGTTTCGGGGCGAGCCCTATCTAACATTTTTGTGTCAGCTTTATTTGATGCTTGTGTAATTGCAGCTTCGGTTCTTCTTCTTAATAATAGTGTATATATTTCATCATTAATGTTAAATTTTCTTTCAATATTAATAATACGCCTTTCTGATACAGGTAATTTGTTAATGTTTCGATTAATTTTTCTAATGTTATTTTTTATATTTCCGATTTCATTTTCTGTAACCTCAATATTCTTTTTTGCATGAACAAATATTTGATTCTGAATTTTAGAAATTTGCAAATCTAATTTTTCAGAGATAGGAATATCATTTTTTATACTAAAATCCAGAATGTCTCTTTCGGTTCTGGCTTCGGAAAGTTTAGAGAGGTATGATAATAAAACAGGATCATTAATATCCATAACGGAAGGAGCGGTCATTGTTTCTGTTTCAATATCAGAAGATAATTGATCGCGAAGATATTGGTAGTATGTAAGTTTTTTATTTTGTAATTCGAGGTATTTTTGTAAATCATTTAGCCGTGTCATTAATAACATACCCTCATTACTTATATCAACAGTTTTGTTCTGTTGTTTGAAAATTTGCATAGTATTTTCTGTTTTTTTAAGAGAGTCAGAAACACCTTCCAGCTGTTTGTCAATAAATTCAATAATACTTGTAGCTTTTTGATTTTTTTCTGCTAATCCGTTTCTGATATAGATTTCAATAAGTTTGTTTAAATAATCTGCATCTTTTTGCGGAACTGTTCCTACTAACCAAAGCCATAAGATAGAACTTTTTTCGGGGCTTATATTAATTTCTAATCTGCCCAAATAATTTTGGACTATACCTGTTACGGAGTTTTTTATAAAAAAATATTTCTTGCCTGCAATATTTGGATTATAAGGTAAGGAATCTCTATGTATTATGTTAAAATTAAAGTCTTTATAAATAAATTGTTCACCTACTTTAATTTTCTTATTTATTTCGAATCTTTCTATAGTAATTTCAACTTCATTTTCTGATATGAATTTAACATAAACAGGTGTACCTGTATGTTGAGAGAACGCAGTGTCATAGCTAACGATAAAAGGCGAATTTTTGTAAACCTCATAGTCTTTTTTGAATCGTTCATCTATGTAGTAGGAAATTTCAAATTTAAGTTCTTTTACTGCTTCTTCACTAAGAGAAAAAGATTTAAGGATTCCTATTTGTGTATCTAAATTTTTCCGTTTGCTGAATAGTGTTAAACCGCCGGCAACTTCATCTTCGTTGCTTTCGCCTTTTAACATTACTGTAGCGTGTAATCCATAGGTAGCAATTGTATGTTTATTAATCCATTTAGCGGCAAAAAATGCAACACCGATAGAAATTACAAATAAGTACCAGTATGAGACAGCCTTAAATAAGTATTTTTTTATATCAATACCTTGAGATGAATCTTCATGTATATTGTTTATGTCTTCCATATTTATATCTTATATCAAAGTATTAGTTGCCGGTACTGAAAAGACTAATTACAATAACCGTTGTTGTTAATGCAGATGATAATGCAGAGAAGAAAAAAAGATAATCTCTGAAATTCATTTGTACAATTTTGGCTTTAATCGGTTCAACGATTACAATATCATCGGGGTATAAATAGAATTTATTTGAAGATAAAAGCTCACGTTTTGTTAAATCTAAATTATATACTAATCTTTTATTATTTTCTTTTCTTACAACGGTTACTTTACTCATATTACCATATTCAGTTATTCCTCCGGCTCTTGATACGGCTTCTAAAATATCTATATTGTCTTGATAAATAAATACAGAACCTTCGTTGTTAACTTCTCCCAAAAACGATATTTTAAAACTTACGAATTTTACATTAACAATTGCATTATTCAGGTATTTATATGTTTTTTCTGTTACATCAGATCTAAATTCTTGTACGGTTTTGTTTTCTGCAAGGATACTTCCGAGTATCGGAATTTGAACATAACCTGAATCATTAACTGTAAACCCTGTCAAATAAAACTCTCCGCCGTTATTACTTCTGTTTTGACTGCTTCCTGCTTCATCAAGTCTAAATAGCTTATTTATTTCAGGATCGGTTGTGTTAATTTTAACATGAAGAACATCATTAGGTTTTAATTTATAAGGTTCTGATTTAACATTATATAAATAAACAGTATCATTTTTTTGGTTTTCTTTGTAAATATACCTTATTCTTCTGTTACAAGAAGTCGAAAGCATTACCAGAATAATAACTGTTATAGAATAAGCAGGTAATTTGATTTGTTTTTTCATGTAATTTGTCTTACATTACAAAAGTAAAATTTTATATTTGTTTTTAATATATTAAAAGTAAAAAACGGTATTTAAATTGTACTATTATTTACAAATTGTATAATTGTTTATGAAAATTAAGCCCGATATATTTAAAATCAAGCATAATAATGTTTCTCCGAAACAAGGCTTAGTACTTGTTTCTGAGCCGTTTGCTCCTGACAGTGTTTTTAGTCGCTCAGTTATTTTATTAGCAGAACATAATGAAGAAGGAACGGTCGGTTTTATTATAAATAAACCGATAAAAAGAACTTTACGGCAAATAACTAAAGAATTCGGAAATATTGACATGAAAATATCAATAGGAGGTCCCGTAAATAATGAAAATATTTATTTTATTCATACATACGGAAAGAAAATACCGGGCAGCATAAAGATAATAGATAATTTATATTGGGGAGGGGATTTTAAAGTTTTACAAATGTTGTTAGAATCAGGAACTGTTGATGAAAATAAAATAAGATTTTTTGTAGGTTATTCGGGCTGGCAAAAGGATCAATTAAAAAATGAAATTAAAAAAGATTATTGGTTGGTTTCTGATATTGATACAAAAACTGTTATGCACTATGACAAAGAAATTTGGAATAAAGTAGTTGCAAAACTTGATAAAAGATATAGTATTTGGCAATATTTTCCGGAAAACCCTAATTTGAATTAATCTAAGGAATCATTAAGTTTTCGTATTAAAAAATCTGACATTCTTTTATAATATCTTTTATTTTTATAAGCAACAACCCATTTAACTCCTGAAATTGAATTGCTTAAGAAAACTTCGTCAGCTTTTAGTAAATCAGTAACATCAATTGATTTTTCTATACAAACAATTTTATGCTGTTTTGCCAGTTTTAATATTTTATTCCTCATTATTCCGTTAATGCAACCGTCAATAACAGGCGGAGTAGTCAGTTTTTCACTCTTAACCGTGAAAATATTTGATGAAATTGACTCAAGTATATTTCCTTTATTATTCAAAATCAAACAATCATCAAAATTATTTTCATTTTTATAGATACCTGCCATTGTATAAATAATTGAATTTGCAGTTTTATATTGCGAGAAGACATTCTGAGGTTTTTTTATTTCATTAAATATCCCTAACAGTAAGCCTTTCGTATTTAATTTGAATTTGTCATCTTCAAGCTTTGAGGAACTTATAATATAGTCAACATCATTTGTTTGCGGTGTATATAAGCCTCCGGGTTTTCTGAAAACAGTTATTCTTATTCGAGAAGCTTTGAAAATCTTATTTCTGTTTAACAGTTGAATTATTTCTTCCTCTAATTTTTGTCTGAATACGGTAAATTTATCGGGTACTTCATATTTCAAAACTTTCATTCCCGAAACTAACCTTTGTAAATGTTCTTCTAAAAATAAAACTTTACGATTATTAACTCTTATAGTCTCAAAGATAGAGTCTCCGTATAAAAAAGCTCTGTTTTTATAAGAAATTTCTATGCTGCCGGCAGGAATATATTTGCCGTTATAAATTATTTGCGTCTTATCAAACATAGTTTAATTCAATTTGATAATGCAAGTATAATTATTATTTATTTTATATTTGTTTCCGTTTATAATTAAAAATAATTAACATGTTACTCATTATATCTCCCGCAAAAAAGCTAAGTGCAAATTCTGTTAAATTTGATGATTCGTCAACAGTTGAATTTCCTGATGAAAGCAAAGAATTAGTAAGCATTCTGAAAAAATATAAACCTGCAGATTTGTCTGCATTAATGAAAATAAGTCCGAAACTCGGAGAACTGAATTATGAAAGATTTATTAAATGGAAGTATCCTTTTGAAAGTGAAGAAGCAGGAACAGCAATCAATTTGTTTAAAGGAGATGTGTATAGAGGAATGGATGTTGATACTTTTACAAAAGAAGATTTGAAGTTTGCCCAAAAACATTTAAGAATACTTTCAGGTTTATACGGTGTTTTAAAGCCTTTGGACATAATTTTACCGTACAGATTAGAAATGGGAACAAAATTAAAAACAAAAAAAGGAAAAAATTTATACGATTTTTGGAAAGATAAAATAACCGAAAAAATAAATTCTTATCTGAAAGAGCAAGGAGATAATATTTTAATAAACTTAGCTTCTGACGAATATTTCAAATCAATTAAGCCCAAAAAACTTAAAGCAAAAGTTATTACCCTTGTTTTTAAAGAATACAAAAACGGCGAATATAAAATTGTAAGTATTTATGCAAAAAAAGCCAGAGGTTTAATGAGCCGATTTATTATAAAAAATAAAATAACAACTCCGGAGGATATTAAAGGATTTAATGAAGATAATTATTTCTATGATGATGAGTTGTCATCAGAAAATAAATTAATTTTTGTCAGGTAAGATATTTTTTTTACTTTTGTAGGTTAAATAAGAAAATCTTGTTTTTTCTCATCGGTAACATTCTTTACTGTTGAGATTTTTTTTAATAAAAACCCTTATAAAAAATATATGAAGAAATTAACAAAAGAATTTATACACAGCCTTCCTAAAGCTGAACTTCATTGCCATCTTGACGGCTCTATGAGAGTAGAAACTATTATAGATCTTGCAAAACAGCAAAATGTAAAACTGCCTGAAACCGATCCTAAAAAATTAGAACGCTTATTAGTTGCAGGACCGTGGTGCGAAAGTTTAGTTGATTATTTAAAAGCATTTGATATTACAACTTCCGTAATGCAAACAGCAGAATCATTAAGAAGATCAACTTATGAACTTGCAGAGGATGCAGCATCAGAAAACGTAAGATATTTAGAAATAAGATTTTCCCCGTTATTACACCTAAAAGAAGGCCTGACTTTAACAGATGTAATTGATGCAGTATTAAAAGGAAAAGAAGAAGCCGAAAGAAAATTCAATATAATTATCGGCATCATAGTAAGCGGATTAAGACATTTCTCACCCGACAAATCATTAACATTAGCAGAATTATCAGTTGCATATAAAAATGCAGGTGTCGTAGGATTTGATTTAGCAGGTGCAGAAGCAAATTTTCCTGCAAAAGACCATAAAGAAGCATTTTATTTAATTGTAAACAATAATATTAATACAACGGCACATGCGGGCGAAGCATACGGACCCGAATCTATTCATCAAGCATTACATGTAATAAATGCAAACAGAATAGGACACGGAACAAGATTAAGAGAAGACGGTGATTTGCTTAATTATATAAATGACCACAGAATTCCTCTTGAAATGTGTATTACTTCAAATGTTCAAACAAAAGCCGTTAAAGATTTAAAAAGTCATCCGGTAAAATTTTATTTTAATTACGGATTAAGAGTCACTTTAAATACAGACAACAGGTTAATCTCAGGAACTACTTTAACTGATGAATATTGGCTTGCCGTTAAAGAATTCGGTTTTACGGCACCGGAACTTAAATATTTAATTTTGAATGGTTTTAAATCTGCATTTTTACCTCACAACAGAAAAGTAGCTTTAATCAAAAGTGTTATGGCAGAATTAGAGGAGAAAGGTTTAAAGATAAAAACAGATTATATGTAATAATTTGTCTTTAAAAATAAAAACCGATGTTTGTGCATCGGTTTTTTTATTGTAATTATCTAAATTAAAACATTGCAATTTTAAATTACAGTATTTACCGTGTTAAAAAAGTAAGTACGACAGCATAAATTATATAAATTTCAATTAAATTTGTGAGGTAAAATTATACTAAGAAAATATCGAATGAACAAAAATCCCGAATTACAATTAGCCGAAAAATTTGTAAAATACACAAATCGAAATATATTTTTAACAGGCAAGGCGGGAACCGGAAAAACAACTTTTCTCAAATCTTTAAAATTCAAATCTCAAAAGCGAATGGTTGTAGTTGCCCCTACCGGAGTAGCAGCAATTAATGCCGGAGGTGTTACTGTTCATTCTTTTTTTCAACTTCCTTTCGGACCTATTATTACCGAAAAAGTTGCAGGATACAAAATTGAAAATCCGAACTTCAAACAAAAGTTTAATAAGCAAAAAATTAATATCATCAAAACATTAGACCTTCTTGTTATTGATGAAATCTCAATGGTGCGTGCCGATATTCTTGATGCAATTGATGAAACTCTACGCCGCTATAAAAATCGTTTCAAACCGTTCGGCGGTGTGCAACTTCTTATGATAGGTGATTTACAGCAACTTGCCCCCATCGTTAAACATGAAGAAATGCACCTTTTAAGCCCTTACTATAAATCAATGTATTTTTTTAACAGCAAAGCGTTGCAGGAATCAAATATGGAAAGCATTGAACTGAAACATATTTACAGGCAAGATGACAATGTTTTTATCAATATTTTGAATGAAATAAGAAATGACGTTCTTTCCAAAAAATCTTATGATTTATTGCACAAAAGATATATCCCCGATTTTAAACCCGCAAATAATCAAGGCTACATCACACTCACTACTCATAATAATTCTGCAAGTATTATTAATGAAGAAAAATTAAACCAGATAAAAGAAAAGGCACATAAATTTGAGGCAATAATTCAAGGAAACTTCTCAGAATATGCTTATCCGACAGATTTTGAACTTAAATTGAAATTAGGAGCTCAAGTGATGTTCGTAAAAAATGACAGTAATCCGGCAAAACGATATTATAACGGAAAAATCGGAAAAATTACGGGTTTTGACAATAACATCATAAGGGTAAAATGCGAAGGCGATTACGAAGAAATTGAAGCCGGCAGAGAAACTTGGGAAAATATTCGGTATAATATTAATAAAGAAACCAAAGAAATACAAGAAGATTTTATAGGTTCATTTACACAATATCCTCTGAGGCTTGCATGGGCAATTACTATTCATAAAAGCCAGGGTTTAACTTTTGAAAAAGCAGTTATTGATGCATCTTCCGCATTTGCACACGGACAAACCTATGTTGCACTAAGTCGTTGCAAAACTTTGGAAGGTTTAGTATTAAGTTCAAAAATCTCTGAATCGGCAATTATTTGCGATGCAGAGGTTATTGATTTTAACAAACAAACAGAAGAAAATCAGCCCGATGAAGATAAATTAAAAGATGCAATAAACGACTATCAATCAGAACTTATCAATAATCTTTTTAATTACAAACAACTTTTTTACAGATTCAAAACTCTTGAAAAAAATCTAAGAGAATACCATGGTTATTATCTCGGGAATATAGGCGATGCAATTTTAGATATTAAAGAAAAAATACTGCCTAAAATTTCAGGTATTGCTCAAAGCTTCATAAAACAAGTAAATACATTTTTAGAAGAAAATCCGAATGCCGAAAAAAATACAAATGTTCAGGAGCGATTAAAAAAAGCCGGTGAATATTTTATAAAATTCCATAAAGAAGAAATAATAGCCAAACTTGAAAACAGCAGTTTTGAAACAGATAACAGCTCCGTTAAAAAAGCAATTACCGAAAATTTATCTTCGATAAATGAGATTCTCAACATCAAACAAAAAAGTTTAAAGGTTTGTATAAGTGGATTTAATATAAAAGAATACCTTGAAGTAAGAGCAAAAGCAGCACTTGAAGATAAAAAGAAACCGAAAATTAAAACCGGAGAAATTGCAACAGAACATCCCGCTCTTTATTCAAGGCTTAAACAATGGCGTTACGAAACGGCAGACGAAGCCGATGTTAAATTATATATGGTTCTTTCAAATAAATCAATACAAGAAATTGCAAATAAACTTCCTTCGAGCACCAAACAATTAAAAGCAATTTCCGGGATAGGCAAAGCAAAATTAAACCAATTCGGGGAAGAAATTATTTCAATGGTTTTGCAATATCTTGCAGAAAATAATATTAAGCCGAAAGAAGACTTGCCCGAAATTCCGAAACCCGAAAAGAAAAAAACATGGGAAATAACTTACGAATTATACAAAGCAGGAAAAACTGTCGAAGAAATTGCAAAAGAACGGGAGTTTACCACTCAAACAATTGAAAATCACCTTGGCAGATATATTGAAACCGGAGAATTGAAAATATCTGAATTTATGAATAACAAAACTGTCGAAACCATAAAATTATATTTTGAGAAACACAAAGACAAAACTTTATCCGAGGTAAAAAATGCTTTATCTGATGAAATAACTTGGTCGCAACTAAAATTGGTTCAGTATTATATGAAATTTACAGCGAACAAAAGTTAAACTGCAATTTCATAAATAAAATTATAATGTAATTTAACAGCTTTGTCAAAGCTTTAACAAAGTTAATTCCTTCAAAAAACTTTTGAAAATTCTAAAAATTAAATTAAATTTGGGAAAGAATTATTTACCTAAAATGTAAAATTATGAAAAAAAATCACTTATTAACTGCATTATTTCTTATTATCACAAGTTCAATATTTGCACAATTCCCGCAAGGAGTAAACTCAATTGATGTAAAACCTAACAAAGTAACAACTTTTACCGGAAATTTGGCTGACGGCTTTATTATGAAAGACCTGAGTTGGGCATCAACAAGTTCAAATGCTTGTTTTCCGGCAACGCAAAATAAAAAGTTCAGAGGGAAACACGTTCTTCACGGATTTGTAATCCCGCCTTATTCCGAAGTTTTTGTAAAAGTAATTCCGAAAAACAAAAATGCAAATTTCAGTTTATACGGCTATCAAGTCGGAACAACAAATTATTCGGTAGTGCCGAATTTAAGTTCGTGTGTTTCTTGCGAAGCTGACCATAAATGGGATTATCCGAAAAAAGGCAGAGTACAAGATCATACAAGAACAATCAGATTTAATTCAATAAAAAACCCTTACAATATATTTATAGGTGTAGCCGGTGCCGAAGGTCTTGAAAAAGGAGAATACACATTAGAGATTAATTTAAAAACAAGAGTAACAAACACCGAAGAACAAAAAACATTAAAAATGTACACCGCAAAAAGCGAAAAAGGAAAAACATTGGCTTATAAAGGCAATTTAGCCGACGGTGTTAAAATTCATGACCTGTCTTGGGCTTCTAACAGTTCGGTTGCATGTTTTCCGGCAACGCAAAACCATAAATTTACGGGAAACCACATTATTTATATAACCGAAATACCGAGATATTCAAAAATGTGGATAACGGTTGTTCCTGACGATAAAAAAGCAAACATGAGTATTTATGCCTACACGGTGGGAACTAACAGCAATGCAATGGTGCCTAATTTAAGCTCTTGTGTTACATGCGAAGCCGACCATAAATGGGATTACCCGAAAAGAGGACGAACACAAGACCATACCAGAAGCGTATATCTTAATGCTATAAACAATCCCTACAAAGTTGTAATAGGCGTTGCCGGTGCCGACGGTTTAACAAAAGGAGGCTTTGTTTTGAAGATTAAAACTGAATAAGACACTATCTTTGTTTCGGCATAAACGACTGGGATGGAGCAAGATGCAGTCGTAAAAAAGTAAAAACAATAAATATGACAAAAAAGACATCCCAAATTAAAATTTCATTAAGAGGCAGTAAACCCGTAATATGGAGACGCATATTAATTCCTTCTGACTTATTATTGTCGGATCTTCATATAATCATACAGATAACAATGGGATGGACAAATTCACATTTACATCAATTTATAAAAGACCGAACCTTTTATGCAGAAAAGACGGATGATGATTTGTGGGATGAAATGGACAATGTTGATTATGCACTGATTAAAATATCAGACCTGTTGAAAAAAGAAAAAGACAAAATTATTTATGAATATGATTTTGGTGACAGTTGGGAACACGACATTATTCTAGAAAAGACTGAAAACAGCGTATCAGAAAAAAATATACCGATTTGTCTGGCAGGAAGGAATAACTGTCCGCCCGAGGATTGCGGCGGAATTTGGGGATATTCTAATATGTTGGAAATTTTAAAAGACCCTGACCATGAAGAATACGAAGAATATATTGAATGGTTAGGCGAAGAATTTGATCCGAAATATTTTAACAAAAAAGAAATTAACGAAATGCTAAAAGCATAAGCAGATGAAAATGAATTTAATATTCCAAATAATGAAACAGATATATTAATACTGGCGGTTCAATAGAATATGCAGGAGAACTTTTCGGCTGATGAATTGAAGGAAATAAATACACATTTGTTGAGTCCCGTCTCTGTCAAACGATGTAAAAAGGTTGTGTTATCACAAATCAGACAGTAATGTTTTTTCGATTTTTATTCTCTTTGCAAAGTAATAATAATTTTATCACCGTCTTTAACAGCTTGTGTATTTTTGAATATTGCTTTTGCTTCATCAAAAATAATGTCGGTATCTTTATATCTTGTTGAAAAATGTCCGATTAACAATTTCTTAACATTTGCCTTTATTGCAATTTTTGCTGCATCTTCGGAAGTTGAATGCTTTGTAATTTCTGCTGTTTCTTGTAAATCTTTTGCAAAAGTTGCTTCATGATATAAAATGTCAACATTTTTAATATGCGGGATTATTTCTTCGTTGTACATTGTGTCAGAGCAATATGCATACGAGCGAGATTTATACGGCGGAATGCTTAATTCCGAATTTTTAATAGTTTTTCCTTCGTTTGTAATTAAATCATTTCCTTGTTTTATACCGATAATATCTTTAATTCCGAGATTATATTTAGTTATTGCAACTTTTTTAATATTTCGCTCTTTTGGCTTTTCTTTAAGAAGATAACCATAAGTTTCAATTCTGTGTTTTAGAGGAAATGCTGAAACTTCAATGCTTTTACTTTCAAAAACTACTTCTTTATTTTCAAAGCTTAATCTGTGAAAGAAAATATTAAAACTTACTTCTTTTTTATTTATTACGGAATAAACTTTTTTTTCAAGATTTCCGGGGGAGAAAATATGCAGGTCATTTTTTCTGCCTAATAAATTGAATGTTGATATTACGCCGAAGATTCCGAAAAAATGGTCGCCGTGAAGGTGTGTAATAAAAATGTGGTTGATTTTGGAGAACTTCAGTTTAAATTTTCTTAATTGAATTTGTGTGCCTTCTCCGCAGTCTATTAAAAAAAAACGCTCATGTATATTTACAACATGAGCGGACGGAAATTTTTTTGAAGTCGGCAGAGCAGAACTGCTTCCTAAAATTGTAATTTCAAAAGACATAAATTAATTATTGATTTTACTTTCTGCTTTTTCAAGATTATCTGTAATTGTTAAAACTGAATCTAATTGCGAGATTGTTATTAAACGTTCAACCGCATTTTGCAAACCTGAAAGTATGAACTGTCCTTTTGCATTCTTACACAACCTGTTAGCAACAAGAATTGAGCTTAACCCTGATGAGTCGCAATATTCAGTATTGCTTAAATCAATAATCATATTTTTTTCTCCGTTACCTGCAATCATCACTAATTCAGATTTAAACGAAGGAGCAATGCTTGTATCTAATTTTTTTGCTAATACTTGAATTAAAGTATGGTTATCTTTTTTTATAACTTCAAATTTTTTATCCATAATATCAAAGTCTGTTAATTAATATCTGTAAATATACAAAAAAGGTTCGGAACATAAAAATTCCGAACCTTTTTAATTAATTAATCTTTATCTTCAGTTTTATCATCTTCTTTTTCAGAGTCTTTTTTAGTCTCTGATTTTTTTACCTTTGTTACTTTCTCCTTTTTTGTTGCAGTTTCTTTTTTTGTTGCAGTTTCTTTTTTTGCTGCGGTTTCTTTTTTAGCCTTAGTTTTTGTCGTTTTCTTTTTGGCTTCTTTTTCTTCTGTTTTTTTACCCTCACCGCTTAATTTATCTTTTAATTCAGAAAGACTGCTGATATCACCTAATGTTGTCTTTTCAATATCACTTTGATATTTGCCGGACGATTGACCTCCGCCTGCTTTTCCTTTTGCTCTTTCTTTATAAGTTCGTAAGTGAGAAACAACAATTTTCTTAGCATCTTTATGGAAATCAATAACTTTTACCATTATTTTTTCTTCCTCAGCAGGCATAGTTCCGTCTTCTTTTTTAAGATGATTTACCGGACAAACTGCTTCAACTCCGTAGGGCATTGCAATAAAACCTTCCTTATTTCCTATTTTAACAATTGTTCCTTCATGTACGCTGTCAATGTTAAATAAAGTTTCAAACACATCCCAAGGATTTTCTTCTAATTGTTTGTGTCCTAAGCTGAGACGTCTGTTTTCAGGGTCAATTTCAAGAACTTGAACATCAATATCAGCATCAATCTCTGTAAATTCAGCAGGATGCTTAATTTTTTTAGTCCATGATAAGTCAGAAATATGAACAAGACCGTCAACACCTTCTTCTAATTCAACAAAAATACCGAAGTTTGTAAAGTTCTTAACCTTAGCTGTTTGTTTTGAGCCGATTTCGTATTTTTCTTTAATTTTTTCCCATGGGTCCGGTTTAAGTTGTTTAATACCCAGTGACATTTTTCTTTCCTCTCTTTCTAATGTAAGAATTTGAGCTTCAACTGTATCACCTATTTTGAAGAAGTCTTGTGCAGTTCTTAAATGTTGCGACCATGACATTTCCGAAACGTGAATTAAACCTTCAACACCCGGTTTAATTTCAATAAAAGCACCGTAATCAGCAATAACAACAACTCTTCCTTTAACATTATCACCTACTTTTAAATCAGCGTCTAATGAATCCCAAGGATGTTCTTGCAATTGTTTTAATCCTAATGCAATTCTTTTTTTGCTTTCGTCAAAATCGAGAATAACAACATTTAATTTTTGGTCTAATTCAACAACTTCCTCAGGATGATTTACTCTGCCCCACGAAAGGTCAGTAATATGAATTAATCCGTCAACTCCGCCAAGGTCAATAAATACACCGTATGAAGTAATATTTTTAACAGTTCCTTCAAGAACTTGACCTTTTTCAAGTTGTTCAATAATTTTAGCTTTTTGTTCTTCTAATTCGGCTTCAATAAGAGCTTTATGAGAAACAACAACATTTTTGAATTCTTTATTGATTTTTACAACTTTAAATTCCATTGTTTTTCCGACATAAGCATCGTAATCTCTGATTGGCTTAACGTCAATTTGAGATCCGGGTAAGAACGCTTCAATGCCGAATACGTCAACAATCATTCCGCCTTTTGTACGACATTTAATAAAACCGTTAATAATCTCGTCACCGTCTAATGATGCATTAACTTTTTCCCACGAACGAAGAGTTCTTGCTTTTTTGTGAGATAAAATAAGCTGGCCGGATTTATCTTCTTGCGATTCAATATAAACCTCTACGGTATCTCCGCTTTTTAAATCAGGATTATATCGGAATTCATTGATGCTGATAACACCTTCCGACTTGTAACCTATATTTATCACGGCATCTTTGTCTGTAATTGCAATTACAGTTCCGTCAACTACCTCTTTTTCTGAAATAGTTGAGAGAGTTTCAACATACATTTGGGTTAGCTCAGTTCTTCTGTCAACTGTGTAATCATCATCTTTACTTGATGCTGAGTCCCAGTCAAAATCCATGCTTGAAGCATTTTCAGTTACACTGACAGGAGTTTCTTCAATAATCTTTTCGTCTTTTACTTCGTCTTTTACTTCGTCTGTTACTTCTTCTGTTTTTGTTTCATCAGAAGTAATCTCGGTATTTTGATCCTCAATTACCGAATCTTGATTTTTTTCGTTTTCTGTTACTTTTTCGCTCATTTTAATTTAAAATTAATAAGTTAGACATTATATATTGGGTAAAAATAAGACCGCAAAATTAAACTTTATAATTTATATAAAAAACAATTTTCGTGTTTTTTGAAGATTATCTTATTTGTATCAAAAAATATTATACTTTACAAGAACTTAAAAGTTAATTAAATTTATATTTGCACCGTTGTAAACTTATTAAAAACCAGAATTGTTAAATAAATATTTTATGAAAATTGCAATGGTCGGTACCGGCTATGTCGGGTTAGTATCAGGAACATGTTTTGCCGAAACAGGCATAGATGTTCAATGTTTTGATATAGATAAAGAAAAGATTGAAAATCTGAAATCAGGGATTATTCCTATCTATGAGCCGGGCTTAGAAAAGATGGTTAAGCGAAATATTGAAAACGGCAGATTGTTGTTCTCAACTGACTTAGCAAATAATTTACAAGACATTCAAGTTGTATTCAGTGCGGTCGGAACACCTCCCGACGAAGACGGAAGTGCGGATTTAAGTTATGTTCTGCAAGTAGCAAAAGAAGTAGGGCAAAATATGCAAAACTATTTAGTATTTGTAACAAAAAGTACCGTGCCCATCGGAACCGCGATTAAAGTTAAAAAAGCAATTCAAGAAGAACTTGATAAAAGAGGAGTCAATATTGAATTTGATGTCGCATCTAATCCTGAGTTTTTAAAAGAAGGAAGTGCCGTAGAAGATTTTTTAAGACCTGACAGAATAGTTATAGGTATTGAATCCGACAGAGCTGAAAAAATTATGAACCGTTTGTACAAACCTTTTGTATTAAACGGGCATCCGATTTTATTTATGGACATTCCTTCGGCCGAAATGACAAAATATGCTGCAAACTCAATGTTGGCTACAAAAATAAGTTTTATGAATGATATTGCAAATCTATGCGAAATCGTAGGTGCAGATATCAGCAATGTGAGAAGAGGTATCGGAAGTGATACAAGAATAGGCAATAAGTTTATTTATGCCGGAACAGGTTACGGCGGGTCTTGTTTTCCGAAAGATGTTCAAGCTTTAATAAAAACATCTGATGAGAATAACTATTCATTAGAAATTTTAAAAGCTGTTGAAAGAGTTAATAATAAACAAAAATCAGTTTTGTACAATAAGCTTTATAAGTTTTATAACGGTAAATTAAAAGATAAAACAATTGCAATTTGGGGCTTATCTTTTAAACCTAATACCGATGATATGAGAGAAGCTCCGGCATTAGTGTTAATTGATAAATTATTAAAAATAGGAGCAAATATAAAAGTCTATGATCCGGTTGCAATGAAAGAAACGGAAAGAATTGTCGGCAATAAAATTGAATATTCAAAAGATAAATTTGAAGCCCTTGTTGATGCCGATGCTCTTTTGTTGGTAACTGAATGGAATGAATTCAGGGTTCTGAACTATAAAGTTATGAAAAAAGTTATGAAAAAACATGTAATTTTTGACGGAAGGAATATATATGAACACTCGGAAATGAAAGATAACGGATTTGATTATTTCGGTATCGGAAGATAACTTAACGAATAAAAATAAATGAAGAAAATATTAGTAACAGGCGGTGCAGGATTTATAGGCTCTCATTTATGTGAAAAATTATTAAATGACGGGAATGAAGTATTAGCATTAGACAATTTTTTTACGGGTAATAAAAAAAATATTATTCATTTAATGGATAATCATTACTTCGAACTTATTCGTCATGATGTTACCATGCCTTTTTTTGCCGAAATTGATGAAATATACAATCTTGCAAGTCCGGCATCTCCTGTTCATTATCAGCATAATGCAATTAAAACTGTTAAAACATCCGTGTTGGGAGCAATTAATATGTTAGGTTTGGCAAAACGAGTTAATGCAAAAATATTTCAAGCATCAACCAGTGAAGTTTACGGAGACCCGGAAATACATCCTCAACCTGAATCTTATTGGGGAAACGTAAATACTTTAGGCCCTCGCTCTTGTTATGATGAAGGAAAAAGAGTTGCCGAAACTTTATTTATGAATTATTACAGGCAAAACAAAGTCAGAATAAAAATTGCACGCATATTTAATACATACGGACCCAATATGTACCCGAATGACGGCAGAGTTGTTTCAAACTTTATTGTGCAAGCACTTCAAAATGAAAATATTACTGTTTACGGAGACGGACTTCAAACCCGAAGCTTTCAGTATGTTGATGATTTAATTTCAGGGATTACAGGGCTAATGAATAATACTGACGAGGATTTTGTAGGTCCTGTTAATATAGGAAATCCGGGAGAATTTACAATATTAGAATTAGCTCAAAAAGTTATTGATTTAACAAACTCAAAATCTGAAATAATCTTTATGCCTTTACCCGAAGATGACCCGTTACAAAGGAAACCTGATATTTCGCTGGCAAAAAAGATATTAAATTGGGAACCCAAAATACATTTAGAAGAAGGTTTAAACAAAACAATAAAGTACTTTGAAAAAATAATAAAAAAGTAAAATAAAATGAAAGGTATAATACTTGCAGGAGGTTCGGGAACAAGACTTTACCCGATTACAAAAAGCATTTCAAAACAAATGTTGCCTATTTATGATAAACCTATGATTTATTATCCGTTATCAAATTTAATGTCGGCAGGAATTAAAGAAATATTGATTATTTCTACACCCGAGGATATTAATCATTTTAAAAACCTTCTCGGTAACGGTTCTCAATTAGGGATAAAAATAGAATATGCAATTCAGCCTTCACCCGACGGATTAGCCCAAGCATTTATTATCGGAGAAAAGTTTATAGGAAAAGATAACGTATGCTTAATTTTAGGAGATAACTTGTTTTACGGTTTCGGTTTTTCCGGTATTTTAGAGGAGTCTGCGAAAATTAAATCAGGAGCAATTGTATTCGGCTACTATGTGAAACGCCCTAAAAGGTATGGAGTTGTTGAGTTTGATAACAAAGGAAATGTTTTATCTCTTGAAGAAAAGCCCGAAAATCCGAAATCAAACTATGCAGTAACCGGATTATATTTTTACGATAATTCAGTTGTTCAAAAAGCCAAGAACTTAAAACCCTCTGAAAGAGGAGAGTTAGAGATTACAGATTTGAACAAACTTTTTCTGGAAGAAAATAAACTTCAAGTGAAATTATTAGGCAGAGGAATGGCGTGGTTAGATACAGGAACCCATGAAAGTTTATTGCAGGCCTCAAATTTTATTGCAACAATCGAATTCCGACAAGGGTTAAAAGTAGCATGTATTGAAGAAATTGCCTTCGGAAAAGGGTTTATAGATGAAAAACAAATACGACAATTGGGCAGCAAAATGAAAAATAATAATTACGGACAATATTTGTTGGATATTGCAGACGGAAAAGTAAAAACTTATCAATATTGATTCATATAATAAAAGAAAAAACATATCGTTTAACAATATGGAGATTATAAATACCGGAATAGATGATTTATTTGTAATTATTCCGAAAATATTTGAAGATAACAGAGGTTATTTTTTTGAAAGTTATAATAAAACAAAATTTGAAAAAGAAGGAATGATTTATAACTTTATCCAAGATAATCAGTCAATGTCTAAGTATGGAACAATCAGGGGGTTGCATTTTCAAGCTAAGCCTTTTGCACAAGCAAAATTAGTTCGTGTGTTAAGCGGAAACATCCTTGATGTTGCCGTTGATTTAAGACATGAGAAATCTTCTTTCGGAAAAGTATTTTCCGTTGAATTGAACGGAGAAAATAAAAAACAGTTACTTATCCCCGAAGGATTTGCTCACGGATTTTCTGTTTTAAGTGAAACTGCTGTTGTTTCTTATAAAATAAATAATATTTACAAACCTGATTTTGAGCAAGCAATTAAATTTGATGACAAGATATTAGATATTGATTGGAAGGTTGAAAATGAAAAAATAATTGTATCTGAAAAAGACAGAAGAAACGACAACTTTGACATAAGTAAAATATATTTTTAGTTAATTTATTTTATTTTTAAAATTAAAAAAGCTAAATTTGTCAATATAATTAGAAACTATAATATTTATACTATGAGATTTTTAACCTATTTAACAGCATTTTTATTTGTATTCAATATTTCTTCTGCGCAAGATCAAGGACCTGAAATGGTTTTAGTAGAAGGCGGAGATTTTTATATGGGAAATGATTATAGTGCAAATTCCGATGAAAGACCGGAACATAAAGTAACATTAAACTCGTTTTTTATGTCAAAATATGAAGTGACGGTTGCTGAATATGCAAATTTTTGCAGAGTTACAGGCCACAAACTTCCTGACGGAGAAGAGCGAAGCCCTATAAATAATATAACTTGGGAAGATGCTGTTATGTATTGTAACTGGTTAAGCCGTGCAAGTCGATTAGAAAAATGTTACGATTTAAAAAGAGACAGTAACAGGTTTACGGCTATTTTTATACCGGGAGCAAACGGCTATCGATTACCTACAGAAGCAGAATGGGAATATGCTGCAAGAGGCGGAATGAAATCAAAAGCCTATGCTTTCAGCGGAAGCCACGATTTAGATGAAGTTGCTTGGAGCATAAATAATTCAGGAAATACATCCCATGAAATAGGACAAAAAAAACCTAATGAATTAGGAATTTATGATATGACCGGAAATGCTATGGAATGGTGTTATGACTGGTATGAAGTTGATTATTATGAAAATTCGCCGGCAGATAATCCTTCAGGACCGGGAACAGGTGTAAGTAAAGTATGCAGAGGCGGTAACTTTATGTGTCGCCCGGATGTTTTAAGAAACAGCAGAAGATTTAACTTAGAACCAAGTCAAGAAGAAGGGCTTGCAGGAATAAGATTAGTAAAAAATCAATAACATCTATTAAATTAATAAAATGAGCAGTCTGAAAAGACTGCTTTTTTTGTAATATGAAAATGTTTCAGCATAAATTTACTGATGAGAAGAAATCAGTAAAAAAAGATATAAAAAATATTAAGTTAAACAGACTTCCGATAATTGTAATACTCGACAGAATTACGGATATCGGAAATGCAGGAATGATTTTTAGGCTTGCAGATGCCTTAAGAATAAAAAAAGTTTACCTTTATAAATATGATAAAGAATTTAATGTCAGATTATTATATAAAAAATCAAGAGCAACAATAAATTATGTTGATTTTGAGTATCTTAACAACATTAAGAAAATTATTAAATTAAAAGAAGATTATAAATTAATTACTTTAGACAAAACAAATAAAAGCACGCCTTATTACGTGTATAATAATTCAACTCCGACCTGTCTTATTCTCGGAGCTGAAAGAACAGGGGTTTCACAAGAATTAATTGAAATTTCAGATTTTTCACTACATTTACCGATGAACGGAATTAATACATCAATTAATGTCGCAACCGCTGCAAGTGTTGTATTATATCATATTGCTGATAATCTAAATAAGAAATAATGGAAAATTTTACAGTATTTAACCCTACACAATTACATTTCGGAAAAGATGTAATTAATAATTTGCCCGAAACAATTAAAAAGTATGCAAAAAAAATTCTTTTAATTTACGGAAAAGGTTCAGTAGTTAAAAACGGTTACTATAAATTAATTACCGAAAAATTAAAAAATGCAGGAATTGAAATTGCAGAATATTCAGGAATAAAACCCAATCCTGTTCAAACTGATGTTGAAAAAGCAATTCAGCTCGGTATTAAAGAAAATGTAGAACTAATACTTGCTCTCGGCGGCGGAAGTGTAATTGATTCGTCAAAAGTAGTTGCTTTGTGTATTCCCGAAAATTTAAATGCCTGGGATGTTGTAACAGGAAAAACAATACCTCAAAAAGCATTGCCTGTTATTACAATCTTAACTTTAGCCGCAACAGGAACTGAAATGAATCAATTTGCTGTTTTACAGAATCATACTACAAATGAAAAACTCGGATTCAGAAATAATTTTATGTTTCCGAAGCACTCCTTCATTAATCCGAAATTTACTTATACAGTTTCTAAAGAATATACAGCCTACGGCATTACAGATATTATTGCTCATGCATTTGAAAACTATTTCGGTAACGGGAATTCTCCTCTGGCAGACAGGTTTGTAGCATCAATAGTAAAAGAAAGTATGTATTTTGCACCATTAGTTCTTAAAGAACCTGAAAATTATGATTACAGAGCAAATATTCTTCTTCAATCAACTTATGCTTTAAACGGAACAACAATTATCGGAAAATCCGGCGGAGATTGGGGGGTGCATTCAATCGGACACATTTTATCTCTACTGTACGACACACCTCACGGAGCAAGTTTGTCAATTGCTTATCCCGCATGGTTCAGATTAATGAAAAACAAAATTCCCGATAAAATAAAAAAACTTGCAGAACTTATTTTTGATGTGTCTGATATTGACCTGTTTATCGAAGAACTTGAAGATTTCTTTAAATCAATCGGTTCGCCGGTAAAATTACAAGATGCAGGGATTTCTTATGATAAGAAAGATGAAATAATAAATATTTTAAGAAAAAATGAAGTATCCGGCTTTGTTCATACTTTTGACGATTATGAACTTTTAACAGAATTTATGTACGGTAATCTTTAAAAATACGAAATTGAATATTTGAATTATGCAATCATTTCTTTACGAAACCGCAAAAGAGATTTTAAGCAAATACAAACAAGATATACAATCTTATTGCTTTGTTTTTCCCAATAAAAGAACAAAATTCTTTTTCAGAAAGCATTATGCCGAAATTTACGGAAAATCTCATAAGGCTCCGTATATGAAAGAAATTAAGAATCTTACACAAGATTTTACGGGTTTGAATGAAATTGACAATTTAAGCCTGATTTTTATTCTCTATAAAGTTTTTATTGAGGTTGATAAAAAAAGCAATTATAATTTTGATACATTTTATCGTTTAGGTGAAATTATTTTATCCGATTTTAATGAAATTGATAATTGGTTGATAAAACCCGAACAAATTTTTCAAAATATAAAGAATGTAAAAGAAATTGATACACATTTTGACTGGCTTACCGATGAACAAAAAGAAGTTCTGAAAACATTTTGGATAAATTTTTCTCCCGATAATTACAGCAAAGAGCAAGAAATGTTTATTGAACTTTGGAACATCTTACCGAAAGTTTATAACAAATTCACAGAACTTTTATTATTGCAGGGCTTGTCATACAACGGGCTTAAAAACAAGGTGCTGTCAAAAATGATTGATGAAGATAACTTGCCGAAAGAAAAGTTTAAAAAATATCTGTTTATAGGATTTAATGCCCTAAACAAAGCAGAAATAAAATTGTTTAAGTATTTTAATAAAATAAATAAAGCCGAATTTTATTGGGATACGGATAAATATTATCATAAAGATAAAAAACAAGAAGCCGGAGATTTCTTAAGAAAGAATTTTAAAGAACTTAATATACAGGATGAGAATTTACCCGAAAATTTACTAAAAAATAAAAGCATTGATTTAATTACAGTTCCTCTTGATACCGGACAGGCAAAAATATTACCCGAAATTCTGAACAAATTAGATATCAAAGAAGATGAGGGCGATACAGCAATAGTTCTTGCAGATGAACATTTATTGTTTCCTGTTTTAAGCTCACTTCCCGAAAACATCTCAAACATAAACGTAACAATGGGTTACCCCTTTAAGGTGACTCCGCTCTTCGGATTAATAAAACAATATGTCAACTTGCATGTTGCAACACAAAAATCAAAAAGCCCTTCTTTTTATCATAAAAATGTTATTGATATTTTGAGGCATCCTTTTGTGAAAAGTTTGAACAACGAACAATCAGATGAGATAATTTCAGGTATCGAATCAAGAAATTTAATATATGTGCAAAGTAAAGACCTTATCTCTCAAAATGTTGAATTATTTAAGCTGTTATTCTCAAAAATACCTGAAAAAAATGCTTTAGATATTTTTCTTTCAAATATTTTAAACCTGTTATTTTTAATGTTTGATAAAGAAAAAAACAAAGTAGGGGAAACAATTAAAAGTCTTGAAAATGAATATATACACAGAGCATACGTTCGGACTAAGCAAATCAGAGAAATATTCAGAGAGCAGGATATTGAAGTAGGTATAAAACTCGGTTCAGATTTATTGCTTCAAGTATTAAGGCAAGAACAAATTCCTTTTGAAGGCGAAGCAGTTGAAGGCTTGCAGTTAATGGGTGTATTAGAATCTAGAAATTTAGATTTTAAAAATGTAATCATTATCGGAATGAATGAAGGAAATATGCCCTCCGTTTCAAAAAAAACGACTTTTATTTCTCAGAGCATGCGTTTTGCTTACGAAATGCCCATGATAAAATATCAAGATGCCGTTTATGCATATTTATTTTACAGTTTAATACAAAGAGCAGAAAATATTTCATTAATTTATAACAGTATTATTAATGACTCTAATGCAGGAGAATTAAGCCGTTTTGTTCTGCAATTACAAAATGAAACTGATATTCCGATAAATGAATTTCATTTTAACCAAACTTTATCTTTTAAAAAGAAGAAAGAAATTATTACTGAAAAAAATCAAGAAGTAATAAATAAATTAAACCGTTATTTTATAAAGTCAACTTATGCCGAAAAAAGATTCTCGCCTGCTGCAATAAATACATATATTGATTGTTCTCTGCAATTTTATTTTAAATATATTGCCGAATTAAAGGAACCCGATTCGGTTGAAGAAGAATTTTCACCTTCGGCATTCGGTTCAATTCTGCATAAAACTTTAGAAAATATTTATGACGAAATAAAAAAAGAAAAACAAAGTAATTTAATTAAAAAAAAAGATATAATTAAGATTTATAATAAAATTGATTTATTTGTTGACGAAGCTTTTAAAACAACATACGGTAAAACCAATAATTATAAAATAAAGGGAAGTCAAATTATTGTAAAAAAAGTAATAATTAACTATGTTAACTCAGTTTTAAAAAAAGATGAAGAATATACACCTTTTGAAATAATATCTGTTGAAGATAAAGATAAATTTATAACTGAACTTGAGTTTTCTGTAAATAACGAAAAGAAAAAAGTAAGTTTAACCGGTATTATTGACAGAATTGACAAAAAAGATAATCTTTATCGTGTGGTTGATTACAAAACAGGAGAGCCTCAAAATACATTTTACTCAATTGACGATTTGTTCGATTCCGATAAGAAAAAAAGACCAAAACATATTTTGCAGACCTTTTTATATGCTTTAATTTTTAAAAATAGCCAAGCACCGATAAAAGTTAAAATTCAACCTGCAATTTTTTATGTTCGTAAACTGCAAACTGCAAATAATACAGATGCAATATTTATAAAACAAAATCGAAAAAACATTAAAATAGACAGCCGACTTACCGAAGAACTTTTACCCGAGTTTTCAGAAAACCTAAAACAAATTTTTTTAGAAATTTTCAATGAAAACATACCGTTTCAGCAAACTGAGAATGATGAAAATTGCAAGTTTTGCAGTTACAATATTTTCTGTCATTAATTCATAATTATTAAAACAAAAAAAAGATTCAAAAACATATATCAGATTGTATATATTTTAAATCTTATTTTTACATTTGTCAGTTAATTAAATAATTTGAAAAAATCAATTTAAAATTATTATGGCTAAAAAAATAATAGAAGTTGATGAAGTCGTTGTGAAATTTGCAGGAGACTCCGGCGACGGAATGCAACTTACGGGAACACAGTTCTCAAATACATCAGCATTGATAGGTGATGATGTTTCTACTTTCCCTGATTATCCGGCTGAAATACGTGCTCCGCAAGGAACCGTCGGAGGTGTTTCCGGTTTTCAATTACATTTCGGTAAAATCATTGATAATCCCGGAGATTATTGTGATGTTTTAGTTGCAATGAATCCGGCAGCCTTAAAAGCAAATATAAGATGGGTAAAAGACGGCGGTACTATCATTATAGATACAGATTCCTTTACGGAAAAGAATTTTAAAAAAGCCGGCTGCCTTGAAGATAGGTTAAAAGATATTTATGAAGACTATAATGTTATTCAAGCCCCTGTAACTTCATTAACAAAAGAGAGCTTAGTGTCCACAGGTTTAGACAACCGAAGTATGGCAAGAAGTAAAAATATGTTTACACTCGGAATGGTGTATTGTATTTTTGACAGACCTTTAAACCATACCGAAAAGTTTTTTGATACAAAATTTGCCAAAAAACCGGAAATTGCCGATGCAAATAAAAAAGCATTAAGAGCAGGTTTTAATTATGCCGTAACAATACATGCAATGCCTTCATTCAGGGTTCATCCTTCTGACACAATAGAAAAAGGAAGATACAGAAATATGAACGGTAACACAGCTGTTGCATGGGGATTACTTGCGGCTGCCGAAAAAGCAAACTTACCTTTCTTTCTCGGTTCGTATCCTATTACTCCGGCAACTGAGATATTAGTTGAAATTGCTAAAAGAAAAGATGTCGGTGCCAAATCGTTTCAAGCAGAAGATGAAATTGCAGGTATCGTAACATCAATAGGTGCTTCATTTGTAGGAAACCTTGCTGCAACTTCTACATCAGGTCCTGGTTTAGCTTTAAAATCGGAAGCAATAGGTTTAGCAGTTATTACCGAACTCCCTCTTGTTATCGTAAATGTTCAAAGAGGCGGTCCTTCAACAGGTTTGCCAACTAAAACAGAACAATCAGATTTATTTCAGGCACTTTACGGAAGAAACGGAGAAAGCCCTGTTCCTGTTATTGCTGCAAGCACACCTTCTAATTGTTTTAATTATGCTTTTGAAGCTGCAAAAATTGCATTAGAGCATATGACTCCTGTACTTCTTCTTACTGACGGTTTTCTTGCAAACGGAACCGAACCTTGGAAAATACCTGCAATGGCTGATATGCCTGAAATTAAACATAAAATTAAACCTGCAGGAGACGATGAATACTTACCTTATAAAAGAGACCCCGAAACTTTAGCTCGAGAATGGGGCATACCCGGAACAAAAGGCTATGAACACAGAATAGGAGGTTTAGAAAAAATGGATATAACAGGTAATGTTTCTTATGTTCCGGAAAATCACGAAGTGATGACAAAATACAGAGATGAAAAAGTGCAAAGATTGGAAAATGTTTATCCTGAACTTGAAATTGAAGGTAACGAGGATTCTGATTTATTAGTAATCGGGTGGGGAAGTACATACGGACATCTTACAACAGCTGTACGAGAGCTGAATAACGAAGGGTATAAAGTTGCACATTCGCATTTTAATTATATTAATCCGTTACCTAAAAATACGATTGATGTACTTAAAAAGTTTAAGAAACATCTTGTTTGTGAAATTAATTTAGGACAATTTGCAGGTTATCTTGAAATGAATCATCCTGATTTTGAGTATGTTAAATATGATAAAATGCAAGGATTACCTTTTACGGTTAAGGAATTAAAAGAAAAAATTAAACAATTACTTGAAAATAAATAAGTCATGAGTGACCAAAAATATACATTCAAAGATTTTAAAAGTGATCAGGAAAACAGATGGTGTCCCGGATGCGGTGATACTGCAATTTTAATGGCTGTTCAAAAAGCAATGGCTGAAATGGATCACAATAAAGAAGATTATGCTGTTATTTCGGGTATCGGTTGTTCTTCAAGATTTCCGTATTATATGAATACATACGGTTTTCATGGTATTCACGGACGTGCAGGTGCTTTGGCATCGGGTGTAAAAACAGCAAATCCTAAATTAAGTGTTTGGCAAATAACCGGCGACGGTGATGCATTAGCAATCGGTGGTAACCACTTTATTCATGAAATAAGAAGAAATATTAATTTGAATCTTGTTCTTTTTAATAACCAAATTTACGGTTTAACAAAAGGGCAATATTCTCCTACTTCTTTGTTCGGCCAGGTAACAAAATCTTCTCCCTACGGAACTGTTGAACAACCTTTTCATCCCGGTGAGTTGGTAATAGGAGCACAAGGAAAATTCTTTGCCCGTTCAATAGATAATAAGGTTAAAGAAACAACAAGCATACTTATTGAGGCAGACAAGCATACAGGAACTTCTGTTGTTGAAGTATTACAAAATTGTGTGATTTTTAATGACGGTGCTTATAATGCAATAACATCAAAAGAAACAAGAGACGATAACCAAATTTGGTTAGAACACGGGAAACCGATGCTTTTTGGTAAAGATAAAGAAAAAGGTTTGATAGTTGACGGAATGAAATTAAGAGTTGTTCATTTAAGCGACAGAATAAGTGTTGAAAATATATTAGTTCATGATGCACACGAAACAGACCCTTCTTTACATCTTGCACTAATTAATATGAGTGTTACAAATGGTTTTCCTGTTGCTTTCGGAATAATCAGACAAGTTGAGGCACCTGCTTATGATGAATTAGTTGAACAACAAATTGCAAATGTTCAGGCAAAATCAAAAATTAAAAACATGGACGATGTTTTGAACAGCGGAAGTACTTGGGTTATTGAATAAAAATTATTTTAACATATTATTAAATGCGAACTAAACAGTTCGCATTTTTTTTGTATTTAGATTCCCCGGAATATAATTCAAGTTTTTTGAATATAAAAAAAGAGCAAACTTATATGCTTGCTCTTTTGAAAATGTATTTATGAATATAATACTCCCCAATTTTAGGACAGCAAGTTAAGGTGGAAAATTGAGATAAAAAATTTTAATTTTACCCCTTAAAAAAGCAGTATAAAATGAGTAAAAAAAGAAAACAATTTCAGGCATCATTTAA